>JABXKX010000605.1 GCA_013619035.1 Peptostreptococcaceae bacterium | reverse complement strand
GTTATTTTTATATCCGTTTCCAATTCATCGGCTTCACTTTCCAAGATGACAATTCTGTTAAGAGTTTCTTCAAAAGAAGTGTAGTCTCCTTGAAGGTAAAATTTTATTTCTTTATCAAGTAATAATAAACTATTTGATATGATATCTAAGAACTTTTCAATTTTTTTGTTCAATTCAATTGATTTTCTAAATACTGATTTCATAGGCATCTCTCCTTATCTTATTTATACCTCAATATGGGCTAAATAAACTATAGATGATATGAATGAAGTCAATCAATATATCCTACACAACATTTTCTAACGGAATATACTGTTTATAATCACATAACTGATTCGTTAGAATGTTATCTTTTATAAGAAAAGTAGACATCAATAAGAAAGTGCATACTTCAGCAGCAGGAACGGTCATCCAAATGCCCTTCAAACCAAATACATCTGAGAGTAAATAAAGTGTTGGAATCATAAAACAGAGTGGTTTTACTAATGATATTAGAACAGCCTTTTTTCCATTATTTACTGCATTTAAGTAACCTATACCAAATATATTCAAACCACTAAAGAGTAAACTGAACGAGTAAATGGTCAAACCATCTAAAGCCAATTGAGTGGTGTGGTTATCATTTGTGATAAAAATCTTAATTAGAAACTCTCCATGAATTTGCATGATCATAAAAACCATTAGTGAAATACTGCCAATTAAAACAGTTGATTTTATAAATAAATTTTTAATAGTCGTATATGACTTTAAGCCAAGATTAAAACTGATAATGGGTTGAGTGCCTATTGTGATGCCCATACTGATTGATTTAAAAACATAAAAGATATACAAAAGTGTTGTATAGGCTGCAACGCTAGATATTCCAGCATACTCAATTAATTTGAAGTTAAATAAAATAACAACAACTCCAGCTGAAGCTTCTGTGATCAGTTCAGATAATCCGTTTTTACACACAAGCAATAAGACTTTCCAGTGCCACTTTGGTAGTACAAATTTTAATTGTTTTGCATATTTAATAAAATAATATAGTCCAATGATGGATGAGATAACAATTCCAGAAAGTGTCGCCAATCCAGCACCTGTAACCCCCCAGTTAAAAACTGCAACGAATAAGTAGTCTAAGACGATGTTAATGATGCCGCCCGATAACGTTACAATAAAACTGAGAGTTGCATTGTGATCCACTCTTAAAAAATACTCGAATCCAATTTTCAGGGTTAAAAAAGGCATTGATATTAAAAGCAGTTGTGCATAAATTTTGCCATATTCCATCAATTGTTCTGTTAAACCTAACCCATTTAATAAGGGATTAATATAAATAAGACCTGCTAGAGTTGTGACAAGACTAATAAGGAACATCGTAAGATTAACCAATGAAAAATCGTTATTGGCGGTTTTAAATTGTTTTGCCCCTAAACTGATGGCAACTAAAACACTGCCTCCTACACAGAACATAATGGAAATACCAAATGCGAAATTATAGATTGGATAAACAATATTAACCGCAGCGAGTGCATCTGTACCAACATATCTAGATATAAACAAACCATCTACAATAGTATAAAGCGAAACAAATAAAACGCTAAGTATGGATGGAAAAACATAACCGATTAATTTACTATATGTCCAATTTTGAATTTTCATAGGACACCTCCTTTACATAATGATATAATAAAGGATATAGTAACTATAACGTCAAGGAGTTTTTTTATGAAGGGCAAAATAAGAATCGGTGAAGTCGCAAAATATTTTGGTATATCCAAACAAACATTAATTTATTATGATCGTATTGATCTTCTTAAACCAAGCTACAGTGAAGATAATTTATATCGATATTATACTTATGAAGATACCGATAAATTAGAATTAATACTGATGCTAAAAGATTCTGGTCTAGATCTCAAATCAATTAGAAGTTATTTGTCATCTCCTTCACATGCATCAGGTATGCAGTTATTGAGTCAACAAAAAGAGGAACTGAGAAGTAAGTTACATCAGATTGAAAAGACGATTAAAATTATAGACAACCGTATTGATTACATGTCTTATTACCAAGATATAGAGCATTACGAAGACATTCAATTAATCAAGAAACCCATACGAACAATTTTTAAAGTTGACATTGATTACAACCAAAAGGAACCATATAACTCCGCGATGCTTCAACTAAAATCACTCTTAGATGATCATCCTTCTTTGTATGGCGCTGTATACAGTAAATTTAGTATTATCAAATCCATAGATAGTGTTTTGTCAAAAGAAGCACATTATTTAAGTGTTTTTGACTTTGTTACCGAAGAGGTTAGTGATAGGCATATTACCACTTTACCGTCTCAAAACTATATTTGTTACCATCATCATGGACCGTATTATACATCGTACATCACCTATAAAAAAATGTATGAGTACATGAAAAAACATGATTTAGAAGTTGATGGGAATGCCATAGAAGTGCCTTTGGTAGATGTGTGGGCTGCTAAATCAGAGCTTGATTATATTACTGAAATACAAATTCCCGTCAAACATAAAAATTGAGTTGATTAACAGATGATTTATATCTTCTAGTTATTAGATTCAATATAAAATCTAACCGCCTCATAGGATTATG
Organism: Peptostreptococcaceae bacterium; assembly: GCA_013619035.1. The sequence goes on along the minus strand of JABXKX010000605.1, from coordinate 2,476 downwards.
TTTTGATAAATAGTGTGATTAAAGAAGTAGATGCTATAAAAGTGTTTACTTTTTTGCTTTTTTGAGTTGTTTATATAAATATAAAATATTATTTAGGGACTCTAAATTATTTGTGTGAACTGCCGCAATTTCAGTTGGGTATATGCTAAACTGTTTATGATGATATGACATGAGTTAGGGGGAAACTATGGATAAATTTGAAAGAGCTGCAGAGGCTCAATTGGAAGCATACAATAATAGAGATATTGATGCTTTTCTAAAGTGGTATACAGAGGATATGACTGCAATTGATATGGATACAAACAAAGTATTGCTTAAAGGTAAAGATGAAATGCGTAAGATGTATACCGTAAGATTTGAAAATACTTATCTAGAATGTACTCTTAAGAATCGTATGGTCTTGAACCGAACGATAATTGATCATGAAATAATCAATTATGATGAAACAAATAATACTTTTGAAGCCATTGCAATTTATGATGTGGATGAAACTGGATTAATCAGTACAATTAGGTTTACCAAAGGCAAACTATAGATAGGTGGTTTTATATGAGTCGTATTAAAAAGGTCTATATATCAGCGGATATCGAAGGTATGGAGGGGGTTGTCAGCCAGCATCAAACCTCTAGAAAAGGACATGATTTTAACATCGCTAGAAAACGATTGGCTGATGATGTTAATGCTGCAATTCAAGCTTGTTTAGATTTTGGTGTTGAAGAAATTGTTGTTTGTGATGCGCATGCCGACATGGAGAATATTATTCTTGAAGATTTACATCCCAAAGCACAATTGATCAGTGGTGCAATGAGATCTAGTTTACAAATGCAAATGATAGAAGAGGGCTTTGACGCAGTGATTATATTTGGTCATGCTGGAGCAGGACAAACCTTTAATGGCGTTATTGATCATACGTATAATGGTAGAAAAATATATAATATTAGAATGAATGGCATAACCATGAATACAGAAGCTGTATTAAATGCTGTGATAGCTGGTTATTACAATGCACCTTTGATAGCCGTTATTGGTGATCAAGCACTGGCTGAAGAAGTAAATAGCTTTATTCCAGAAACTGAAGCGATTATTGTTAAAAAAGGTTTGTCTAGATTTTCTGCATTATCGATTCATCCAACTAAAGCCAGAGAACTTATTTATGACGGGGTTAAAAAAGCATTAGAGAAAAAGGATTTGATTAAGCCGTTTAAATTAAGTGAACCCATTACGATGGAAATTGACTTCAAAGATTCAAATATGGCAGAAGTTGCAGCCCTGATTCCTGGTGTCACCAGATTAGAACCTAGAACCATTAGTTATACGGGTGATTCAAAAACTATTTTTGATTTACAAGAATTAATTATTTTTAGATTAGTAGATAGTCTTTAATTTTTTATGATATTTAAGTAGCCCACACTTTTGTGAGGGTTTTAAAATAAAAATGTATTGACCTTAACACTGTGTCAAGCTATATACTCCAATTAAGAGAAGAAGAAGTAAAGGTTGTAAACAAGTATTTATACACTGGAAGAGGTATTAAAATGACAAACAAGTATTTCATTGGTGAATTTTCAGAAATCACCGGTATTTCAAAGAGGATGTTAAGACATTATGATAAGATAAATTTATTTAGTCCGATTGAGATTAATGAAGCCAATGGTTACAGGTATTATAGTGAAGATCAAATTATTGAACTCGATAAAATACAGTTTCTGAGAAAACTTGGTTTTACCTTATCCTCAATTGGTGACATACTTGCTAAACCCACTGGATTACCTGAATTCGTGGATTTATTAAAAGACCGTGAAGTATCTCTTACAAAAGAGTCAGATGACATTAAATCCAGTTTGATAATGACCAAGAGGATGATTAATTTAATTGAAAAACAATCACTTCAAACTTTTCCTTCGATACACAAACTACTAGATTGGGAAAGGAGTATTGCAATGACAAATGAAAAACAAATTATTAAAGGTGTTACAGTTGATTTAAAGGAATTAATGAACAGAGATATGTTTATGGAGAAGATTGAAGAAATTTTAGAACGTGATAACAATGATACTTACCACTTCGTTACTTTTGACATTGATAAATTCATGCATGTTAATGATTTTTATGGATATGAAGTTGGAGATTTGGTTATTCAAAATGTTATGAATTCAATTGTTCAAAATATGAAACCTCTTTTAGATGAATCTCTTAACGAAAATATGGTTGCACGATTGGGTGGAGACGAATTTAGTATTTTCTTGAAAAATTCAGATCCTAAGAATGTTATTGACTGTGTTGAAAAAACGCTTAAGAAAATTAGAGCATTTGAGTATTCTACAATTGGATGTGATACAGCTGTGACTTCATCATGCGGTATTGCATTTGGTAAGAAACCGATGCATATCGCAAAACTGCAAGATCAAAGTGCCAAAGCATTGATTGATGCCAAGAGAAATGGTCGTGATCAATATTTATTGGTCAACTATTAAAC
>JABXKX010000507.1 GCA_013619035.1 Peptostreptococcaceae bacterium | reverse complement strand
GGGCTCGGAGATGTGTATAAGAGACAGGGTCTAATCAATACGCCGACAGATGTATGGGTAGTGGCACATGCACGACGTAAATTGCATTTTCCTATCTGTAATGCAATAGCTAAACGTATCCTATCTATTGCTGCCCTTAACGACGCTTAATCATAAACCATACCATTCTTTCCATTGCCCTTGACCCTCTTGGATACTAGATTATCAATTAGGCTTTTCCTCATGCAACCCACCCCAGAATTACTTCTGACGCAGTTTCGGATAGGAATATCTTTACTACTAAGACAGCAGAATAACTCTGCACTAATATTATTACAAGAAGAAGCCACTTCTTGTCGCACAGCGTCACTAGGCTCAAGCCACTTTCAACCAATACCTCTCAGGCATTAGCAAGTCGTCTATTCCGGTAATACTCTTGGTGCTCAGGGAAGTATGGATTCGTATACAGTCTAATTAAAATATGTCTCTTTATTCGAAAGTCAGCTGCAAATTTTAATTGATTTGTTTCAGACTTGAAAATCCAATCCCTGTGCTTTACTCGTATAAAATACCTCTTCTTCATCCATTTGGCGGTCTTCTTAGGATGTCTTCTTCTTGCCCATTTTCTCAGAAGCATATTTAGATAGTGGTCGATGTAGATAAACGTCTTTTTAGCACAGACATGTTTATGATAATTACACCAACCTGCTATTATTTGATTTAGCTTGATTATTAGAACATCTTGTTTATGTCCAACATGTGACTCAACCGTTGCTTTCAAATTTGCTTTCAGCTTCTTTATTGAGTTTTTTGAGGACCTTATTAGAAGCTTATTATTGTATTTCCTAAAATTCCAACCTAAAAAATCAAATCCTTTATCTATGTGTGTGATAACAGTCTTCTCTTTTGATAATTCTAGTCCTCGTTTGGCTAGAAATTGTTCAATCATGAGTTTAATGTCTTCTAGTATTTCTCGACTATCCGCAGTCACTACAAAATCATCTGCATATATTACTATGTGAACCTTATGTTTATTCGCACTTTGACGTATTAAACCAGTTGACGTTCTCCAATATTTACTTTTAATAAGGTTTCCCAAACCATTTAGTGTTAGATTTGCATAAGTTGGTGAAATAATTCCACCTTATGTAGAGATAGATGTTATGCCGAGTTAAATCCTGTGTCAGTTGAAAATACATAACTCATTAATGATTATCTCGGCATAACACAATGCTATTTTAATGAGTTTAAGAAGTGTAAGAGATCTTTATCTTTATTCCAATCGGGCATATTTAATTCTCCAGTAATTTTTGGAACTAGTTTATTGATTACTTCATTTTTTAATCGATTATCTGCTCTAACATAAGTCATTGTAGTTGAAATATCCTCATGACCTAAAAAGTCTCTTATATAAATGATATTTATACCTGCTTCTAACATATGCATTGCTTTGCTGTGACGGAAAATATGACAATGAACGTGTTCTGGAAAAGTTATATCTTCTTTGCAAACCATATTTGTATACTTATTAACAATATATGCGACACCATCTCTATTAATCTTATGGTGATATCTATTTGTAATGAGTGGTTGTGTACCAATTGCATTTGACATAAATCTTTGAATATAATTTTTCACTAAATTACCGGTTTCATCCGAAATAACAATGGTACGATACTTATTGCCTTTACCATGTAATCGAACTGTTGAAGTGCCAATTAATGAAACATCAGAAACTGTAATGTCACATAACTCTTGAACTCTACAACCACTATCATACAACAATGTAAGAATTACACGATGTCTATAACCAGTATGTGAATTGATATCGGGTTTGTTTATTAGCATAGACATTTGTGTCGCTGAAAGAAATATAATTTCTTTAGGTGATGATTTTTTAGATTTAATGCTTGAAACATTCTGTAAAAACGAAATATTTTCAATGCTCTCAAGCTGGGCATAATCAGTAAATGACCGTATAGCAGCTAATCTTTGGTTAGCAGCAGAAATTCCTGCACCTCTTTGGCGATACCATTCAAGAAACTCAATAACAATTTCTCTGGAGAAATCTTTAATGTAAAAATTGTTTGGTGAAATATCTTTGACTTCATTTAGAAATCGTAAAAATAATTTCAGTGTGTCCCTATAACTTAAAATAGTATTTTTAGCATAACCTCTTTGGAAAGGTAAATATTCAGTTAAAAAGCTGGTGATCATTTTGGCAAAATCAGTAGAAGTCACGTTCATCAAAACTAGCCTCCTCAATCATATTTGGAAATGAAGATTGTAGTTGTTTCTTGATATAAGGAAATCTATCTACGGTAAGTTTTAGGTAGTAAGCTGTTTCCTCAAAACCTTCATGACCTAGTATCGTCCGCATATAAGGCAAATAAGCAAGCAAATCTTTTCCTTCATCAGTCCATTTACGAAGAAGATTCACGCAATAAGTATGTCTAAAATCATGGACCCGTGGTCCATGACCAGTGTGAGAGATTCCAGCTTTTTCGAGGTATCTTCTGAAATTTTTGTAAACATTGACTAGCGGCATTGGCTGTCCTGGACGAATCATAAAGAAATACTCAGCATCAGGAGATGTAGAATGAATTTTTTCTTTTAACTCAATGCATCTAGAAACAAGCGAAGTATGAATCGGAACAATACGTTCTTTGTGATTTTTAGCTCCGTGTATAGTTATATAGCCATCGTCTAAATTAACATCGCTTAATTTTGCCAATCGTAATTCTGAAACTCTCATACCACTGGTGTATAGTATACGGAAAAATATTGGCATAACATCACCACGATAAGGACATTCACTTGGAACAGACTGACTTTTATCTACAGCAGCAAAAAAACGTTTTAATTCATCATCTGTATAGATATGTGCATTGTATCTTGGTGCATGCTTAGTGATTCCTTTAGGAGGAATGTATGTAGGAAATCCTACAGAGTCTATGTGTTTACAAAAGACCCTCAATTGGCTAATACGGTGGGAATGATTTGCATGAGATTCATAACTTCTTTTTTTACACCATATATCGCAAATTTCTTTTGTAATGCATTTATTAGTAAGTTTAATTTCAATAAAAAAAGTATCTATTCTTTTGAAAGCCTTTGCTTCTGCTTCATATTTAAAGCCAAGGGCTCTTTTCAGTTCAACTAGATCCAGGAACTCAATTTTAAAAACACTATTATACTCCAGATTATTCATTTTTAAAATCCTCCGGTGAAAGGATACATTCTGCAAGCTTTTTAAGATCAGTCTTTAAATATACTGCAGTTATATTTGAATCAGAATGACCAAGTATACTTGTAATGACTGGCAGCGGTGTTTCCATCTCAAGAAGCATCGATCCAACGGAATGTCTCAAGGAATGGAATCCGGAATGTTTCTTACTTCTTTGATCAATGCCAGCTTTTCTCATGTAACGTTGAATTAAGCTACTCATATGATTAAAATGAGCAATTGGTTCGAAAGGTGGCATGTGTTTTAAAAAAATAATGTCTGTTTCATAATAACTTGGACGCCCATTTTGGATGTAGTCAATCACTGCCCATCCTATAGAATCAGGAATAGGTAAAGAAAGTGGTTTGTGTGTTTTATGCTGAATAATTGCTATTTTTTTTTCTTCCCAATTAAAGTTATTAAACCGAAGGTTCTTGATGTCTCCAATCCGTAATCCCAGGACACATGCAAGTACAACCATAGCATAGTCTCTTTTTCCGATTGGATTATTTCGGTCAATGACTGCAAGTAGAGCTTTGAGTTCATCTTCTTGCCAAACAGAAGGAATTTTTGCACTTTTAGATACATTCGGCATATGAATTTTTTCTGCAAAATTAACGCTAATTTTTTTATAAGAATATAGGAATCTAAGAAAATGTCTTAGACCACAAACATGCTGTTCAACAGTTTTAAAACTGTAACCAGCCAAAGTTTTAAGATAAGAATTACAAGTTGTCATAGTAATTGATGCTTCTGATGGAATGTTCCGCTGGAATAGATAATCTAAAAACACTTTAGATATACGTTTATAATGTTTCAAAGTACTAACTGACAACTCAGACAAATCTAAGCGTTTTTCATACTCTTCAAATAATGAAGCGTATGTTTCATCTAAAACGATTGGATTTTTTGAAGCATAGTATCGACGCGTTAAGACTTGATGAAGCCTGTAATCCTCAAGCATATGTACTACTCGGAGCAATTGTACTCGTTGTTGTGATAAAGTTCCATCTGTATACTTACTGATTATGTTGTATTGCTTTTCGAGATACCTTAACCCGCGTTTCATTTCATACTCAGTATCTCCAAATTCATTTATGAGAAAAGTGTGAATTTTATCCCATTCTCTCTCATACATAAGGATTGTTGCAGAACTATAATGGTTTTTTAATAACAGTTCCGTTAGATTTTTTGTAATCACTTTTAGTTTCATAACTTATTTCTCCTCTCTATTAGTGATTACATAATATCAAATATAAGGAGTTTAACAGATCTATTATGCCGAGATAAATGCTTAGCAGCTGAGGCTTTACAAAGAAAATCGGGTTTAACTCGGCATAACGTTTATCTCTACATAAGGGGGGCCTATTTCAGTTATACTTTCAAATGTATATCTAGATAAACTAGATAAGGAATTAGAAGAACGTGGACTGCGATTTGTACGTTATGCTGATGATGTGCTGATTTTCACCAAGAGTGAGATGGCAGCAAATCGAGTGATGAACTCGGTGTCAAGCTGGCTCGAAAGAAAGTTGTTTCTGAGAGTAAATGCAAGTAAATCGAAAGTCGTCAGACCGAAACGAAGTAAGTATCTAGGATTCACATTCCTAAAACTGGGTGACAAATGGAAAGTAAAGCCTACAAGTGAGAAGAAAGCAAAACTTTATAAAGTGATGCAAGAATATCTCAAGAGGAATAGGGCTGTTTCAAGGTCGTTAAGTGAAACTTTTGTGCGTGTTAATCAAATGGTAAAAGGATGGATAAACTACTATCGAATTGGAATGATGAAAGGATTTATGAATGAGTTTGGTCAATGGCTAAGACATAAAATAAGAGTAATAATAATTAAACAATGGAAGAAACCAATGACAATATACAGAAAC
>JABXKX010000193.1 GCA_013619035.1 Peptostreptococcaceae bacterium | reverse complement strand
TTTATATTGGTATTATTAATCAGTATTGGATTATCTATCCCTACCCTTATCGCTGCACTTGACAAAGAAGATTCGTCGACTGATGCAAACAACGAAGATATGCCTATTTATGGTTTATTTGATCCAGAGGGGCATATTGAAGATCTTGATTACTTAAAAGAGAATTTTTATTTAGGTGATATTCAACAATACACCGATATAAAAACGTTAGAACAAGATATAATTTCTACTGATCTGAATGGTGGTTACATAATGAATACGCCACTCGACTATCACTATGTTGTCTTAAACAACGAGATGGCAGACAGTGGTTTAAAGGCTTTTAGTAATGCTTACACCAATTATTATCAAAAGTATGCCTTTGAAGAAAAAGGGATTGCTTTTGAAGATGTAAAAGATATTATTTATCCTGATATAACACAGAATGTAAACGTACTCGGAAAAGATAGTGCTGCTAATTTTTCTTATACTTATATATTAATGTTCGGCTTATACTTTATGATCATCATGTATGGTCAATTAATAGCCACTGCTGTTGCAAGTGAAAAAAGCAATCGTACCATGGAACTCCTGGTTACCAGTACAAAAACAACTTATTTGATTTATGGTAAAGTACTGGGTGGTGCTTTTGCTGGTATGCTCCAATTTGCAGTTGTAATCATGACCGGTAAAATAGTGTATTATTTGAATGCAAAAGCATGGGCTGGAGATTTAGATTTTATTTTTGATATTCCTAACAATATATTACTACAGTTCAGTATATTTGGTATTTTAGGTTATATTTTCTTTGCGTTTATATTTGGAGCCTTAGGCGCTTTGGTATCAAAAACTGAGGATGTGAATGCAAGTGCAACACCTGTAACAATTATATTTGTTATTGTTTTCTTAATATCTGTTACTGGCATGCAAAATACTGAAGGGCTTGTATTAAAAATTGCCTCTTTTATCCCATTTAGTTCATTTATGGCTATGTTTGTCAGATTGTCTATGGGATCAGTTGCTTGGTATGAAGTTGCTATTTCACTAAGTCTACTCATAATCAGCACCGTCTTTGTTGGTTGGTTCTCAGCTAAAGTATATCGTATGGGGACTCTGATGTATGGTAATCCAGTAAAGTTAAAAGACATTCCCAAAATAATTAAAAGTCAATAATGAATACTCCCCTACTTAATTGATTCGCAAAATACTCCGATCAATTTGAAGTAGGGGTTTCTTATTTAAAGATTACTATGCAATCTCTAGAACAAGTGGTGTAGACATAATGGCTCTTAACCCTACACCTCTATCCCGTATCTCACTTAGAGCATTCGGGACTACTTTTCTCATGATGTTATATGCTGCATTAACATCAGCATTTATTAAATGGCCTTCTTTTGTTTTATACATACCCCTTTTAATCCGTTTGCCACTAAAACGTCCTTCAAAAGCATCTCCATATGTTGGTATTGGATCATTGTCTAAAAAGCTTGCCTTGGAAGTATAACTTTCCTCATGAACAATTACTTGAATACCACTTGCTTCAGCCTTATACCTGATCATATTTATGAGCATCACAAAAGGTATGTGAATGAAATTCTGCTTATCTTTCTTTTGCAAGTTCACATTTTTTTTGAATTGATCGTTTTTCCCTATAATCAGAGTACCTATGTTATGCTTTTTACATTCCCAAACGATTTGATACGATGTCTTATGAAAATAATCTTTAATCTTCAAATGTCTAGCTCGATCAAGTTTACTTAATCGTTTTGTTTGGAATGTACCTTGTTTATGGTTCTTTCCGGATCTAAGTGTTGATGTATACTGGGCTTTTGTCTTATTGTAGTACTGGTTGATAGACTTTACAATCGAGCCTTTAACAATAATAGGTCTCCCACCTACATTGTTTATCATAGTTACAAGATTGTTGACGCCAATGTCTATTGATGCAATATTATTTGGGTTGAGTGGAACTACATCAATTTCTACTGCATAAACTACTTCCAGTATTAAAATGTCCTTCTTAGGAACAACTCTCACTTCTTTCAATGTACCAATATCGGAATAATATTTACCAACATTAAGGGTTAGATTTGTTTTCGGAAACCTTAAGTACTTTCCCTTAAGTTTGCAGATTTGATTGGTTAAGATGAGCATAGACTTATTAGGATTCTTGCTATATCCAGGAATTTTAGGTCTTGCATTATATTTATGTGGATGTTTATGATAGTCAGAAATACTTTTCCAAAAGGATTTCCAATTTCTAAAGACTAGTTTCATGACGCCTTGGTTAAGTTGTGCTGGAAGCCCATAGTAATCAGGATGTTTACTTACTTTGAAGACGCCATCCAGTAACTCGTATGTTAATGGTTGCTCCTTAGATACAGGTGCAAATGTTTTAAATTTACCTTTAGTACTGCCGTTTTCAACTTTTTTTAAATACTTTTTAAGTCTTTGAGCATTTAAGGCATCAATGTTGCCATTTATATAATTAAGTGCTTCTTTTTCATTTGATGATGGCAGACACTTGTCAAAGTAGGTGAGTAATTGTCTAATATAGTAATTAGATGTATTAAACAAGTTTTTACTTTTGATAAGTAAATCATCAAAATAACCATACAATTTATGTCCTTTTTTAATAGATATTTGTGCTGTGCGATAGACTATAGCCATACCTACCTCCAATAATAATCCAACTAACATTAGTATACAGGAAAAATCTGGATATAGCAAACATCTGTTCTTTTTAGAGTTTCACAATCAACCTAACCTCGACGCACCCGACGATGTACCTTTCTATGCAATTCATCTCCTAGTTAATCTAACTTCATAAAATATGAAACATATTTTTTCATTCATTTAGATTTGAACAAGGAGTATTCTTGCGATTTTTATGATAAAAAGAGCTGAATCAATATCGATTCAGCTCTAACTTATATATTTTCATAATGCTATGACTCGTCTGAGTTTAGCCTGTGAAGCGTTTCAAGACACTTTGTGGTACTTGGTCGAAGTGATCAAAAATCATCGAATAGTAACCACGTCCTTGTGTTTTGGACCGTAAATCTGTGGCATAGCCAAAAAGATTGGAAAGAGGAACCGTGGCGCGTATTATATTTTGATCTGCAACCATTTCCATGCCGTCAAGAGCACCATGACGAGTTGTGATATCTCCGATGACATCACCAACGTATGATTCTGGTACTGTAACTTCAATTTTGAAAATGGGTTCTAACATAATGGATTGACCATTTTTGAGAGCTTCAATTAGAGCCATCGATGCTGTTGTTTTAAATGCAATTTCAGAGGAATACTCTTCATGATATGAAGCGTCAAGTAGCTCAACATGTACATCAACCACCTCATAACCTGCAATGATACCAGATTGAAGCGTTTGCATAAAACCTTGTTCACAAGCTTCTATATAGGCTTTAGGAAAATCACGTGTGTTAACGGTACTTACAAATGAGTGGCCAGTACCACGAGGTTTTGGACTTACCCTGATTTTTACATACCCATAAACACCTTGAGTACCAAGTTCTTTTGAGAGCTCGTATTCTACATCGGCTGGTATAGAGATGGTTTCTCTATAGGTGACTTGGGGTTTTCCAACATTTGCTTTTACTTTATGTTCATGTATCATACGGTCTAATATAATTTCAAGGTGTAGCTCACCCATACCTGAAATAATCATTTGTCCTGTTTCTGGATGACTATAGGCTTTAAAAGTTGGATCTTCTTCTGAAATCTTACCCAAAGCAGTTACCATCTTCTCGAGATCACCAGGGGTCTTAGGTTCTACTGCAACTGAAATCACAGGTAGTGGAAACTCCATGGATTCCAAAATGATTGGAGCATTCTCCTCACATAAAGTGTCTCCTGTAGTAGAAAATTTCATGCCTATTGCAGCAACAATATCACTGGTATACACCATAGAAAGTTCTTTCCTGCTGTTGGCGTGCATTTGGAGTATTTTACTGATTTTTTCTTTTTTCCCTTTTGTCGCATTGAGTACATAATCGCCTACCTTTAGAGTGCCTGAATAGACTCTGAAATACGAAAGTTTCCCCACAAACGGATCTGTCATGATTTTGAAAAGCAATGCAGAAAAAGGCTGATCATCACCTGCAGCTCTAGCTGCTTCTTCACCTTCAGGTGTGTGTCCTTTAATCATTGGAATGTCAATGGGTGAGGGCAGTAGATCCACAACTGAATCAAGGAGCATCTGTATGCCTTTATTCTTATATGCGGCACCACATAATACCGGTACAATATCACCAGAAAGTGTTGCTGCTCGTAGTGTTGAATGAACTAATTCTTTTGGTATTTTCTGACCTTCAAGATATAACATCATCAGTTCATCGTTGTAATTTGCAATAGATTCCAGCAGGTGACCTCTGTGCGTCATTGCCTGATCTTTATAATCGGTAGGGATCTCTTTAATTTCAACAGTTTCACCATTCTCTCCAGTGTTATAAATGGCTGTCATATCTATCAGAGATATAACACCTTCAAATTCACTTTCAGAACCCATTGGAATTTGAATCGGTACTGGAGTGGTACCGAGGCGATCACTCATCATGTTTACTGATCTGTTGAAGTCTGCGCCAATAATGTCCATTTTATTGATAAATACGATGCGAGGTACATTGTAACGATCTGCCTGTCTCCAAACAGCTTCCGTTTGAGGTTCAACGCCACCTTTTGCATCAAGCAAAATAATGGCTCCGTCAAGAATGCGAAGGGAACGTTCAACTTCTACTGTAAAGTCGACATGGCCAGGAGTATCGATAATATTGATTTTTGTATCCTTCCATTCACATGTCGTAACAGCAGAAGTAATGGTTATACCACGGTCCTGTTCTTGTTCCATCCAGTCCATCACAGCAGATCCGCTATGGACTTCGCCTATTTTGTATGTCAATCCTGTGTAATAGAGTATACGTTCAGTTGTAGTAGTTTTGCCAGCATCGATATGTGCCACTATACCGATGTTTCTAGTGTTATGTAGAGTATGTGTTCTGGTCATAATTTATCTCCTTAACTGTATTGTATTTACTCTTTACCCAATCTACTATCAAATATACCTTTTAAGAGCTGATTCTGTATCTGATAAGCTAAAAAAAATTTGTAATAAGGAACATCATTTGCT
>JABXKX010000488.1 GCA_013619035.1 Peptostreptococcaceae bacterium | reverse complement strand
CATAAATGTTGATTATGATATCACAAAATGGGCATATATATCAGTAAGGCGAAGGAGAGTATATGAAATGGTATAGAAGTTTTAGAATAAAAACATTACTGATATTTTTTTCTATGATGATACTGATTGTTGTTGCGATTAATATAATCATTATAGGAAGGGTACAAGACGATATAGAGCAACGTGTTTATGCACAAAATATAGATGCTGCAAAGATATTAGCAGAGTCATTTGATCTGTTCTTTTCTGGTTTAAAGGATAGTATGGTGACTTTATCTAATGTTGATGAAGTTCGGCATTTTGATATAAAAAAAACAGATAACTTATTAAAACAAATAGTAAATGAAAACCCCTCCATCGCTCAGATTTATTTGATGGATAAGGAGGGAATGCAGTATTATAAAACCTCACATCTAGATACTTTAGGCAGTAGAGCTGACCGAGACTACTTCCAAATGGCTATCTCGGGTCAAATTTACATTTCTGATGTAGTTGTTTCAAGAAGTACAGGTAAACCGATAACTGTTGTTGCAGTACCTATATACGACACTGAAGAGATCATTGGCGTTTTAGGTGCAAGTATAGATTTAACGAAGGTAGATTATTTTATAACAACTTATAACTATGAAAAAGCAGGATATGCTTTTATCGTTGATAAAAACGGGAAGATAATTATACATCCAAACGAAGAATACATCGATAGTATATTGGATATTTCAGATTTAGAGCCTGTAAAAGCAGTGTTGTCAGGAAGTAGTGGGATTGGTAGATATATTTATAAGGAAGAAGAAAGACTTGTAGCTTATGCCAGTATGAAAGAGATGGGTTGGGGGGTGTTGGTTCAAACACCAGTTAAATTTGCTTTAAAAGAGATTGATGAGATTAAAGAGTGGTTAATGGTGATTTTAGGCATTACTATCTTTTGTCTAGTTATGGTGAGTATTGCACTTTCAAATTATTTTATGGCGCCAATTAATGAAATTGTACGTGTTATAGAGGGTATTCAAAAGAAAAGAGGCATGCCACGATTTAAGAAAAATAGAAAAGATGAATATGGCTTAATACAAGATGCCTTTGTGAAAATGATGGAAGCCTTAAATGATGCACATGAGTTTTTAGAAGAACAAGTTCAAGAAAGAACAACTGAATTATCAATTGCAAACCAAGAGTTAACAACAACCAATGATAAACTCAAGAGTGCGGTTCAGGAGTTAAAATATACACAAGAGAAACTTATCGAGAGCGAAAAAATATCTGCTTTGGCTAGGGTTGGTGTCAGGATCTCTCACGAGCTCAATACACCACTTGGTGTATGTCTTACAACATCGACATTTCTTAATAATAAGACTTCTAAATTTAGAGAAAAGTTAAATGATGACATTATGAAGAGAGAACATGTTGAATCCTACTTAGAAATAGTCAATGAGAGTATGAGGATATTAGAAGATCAATTAAAAAAATCAGATGAAATTATTGGTTATTTAAGAGAATCACCACTAGAATTTCAATGGCGCGAAAAAAAAGAGGTCTATATATACCAAGAACTTATTCAAGCTAAAGAGAATTGTAAAGAAGTTTTTAATTGTCCTTCATATGACCTTAAAATTTCTTGTGACGAACAAATTAGTATTATTAGTGCACATGGAGCCATTCAAGAAGTGATTAAAAATCTATTAGATAACTCGTTCAAACATGGCTGTAGCATCAGTGATTTACTTGAAGTGATGATAGAGGTTTCTGAACTTGATAATGAGATTGTATTAACCTATTCTGATAACGGTGTAGGCATGAACCAAGAAGAACTAGACTACGTATTTGAACCTTTGTTTAAAAAGTCAATGGGTGCAGAAAGCGCTGGAATGGGTCTTACTAAAGTCTATTATATTGTTAAAAATATTCTTAATGGCGAGATCACATTTGATAAGACTGTCAGTGAAGGTATTAAGGTGAATATTGTTATCCCCAAGTAGAGATAAAGTAACGATTCAATAGTGTCCAAAACAGAATTAAAAGCTTCAATTACAGTCAATTAAAACTATGTTTAATACTCCAGTTCGTATGAATAAAATCTGCGAACTGGAGTTTTTATGTTAGTAGATGTAGTATAGTAAGGTGAGTGATGATTTTCTGTATAAGGTCTTTTCTCATATAGATATCTTAAAGAGTTTATAGTCTAAGAATAATAGTAAAAAGGAGAATTTCAATATGGCAATTGTTGAGCAAAATGCATTGGATATTATGAATGATAGTATTTTAAATGAGCTAGCACCGCTTTTAAAAACCGATAATTATACAGCGATTGATGACTGTTTAGAAAAAATTATCATAGCCCTTCATAAAGCCATTCCTGATAAAAAACGCATATCCTATGGTATTACATATGTCGTTAAAACATTTGCAAAAGACTTGTATAAGTGGTTGGAGAGTTCTGAATTTGAAACAATGGAAATTGCAGTTTTGATTTATGAAAACATGCCCACATTTAGAACCAAATGTATAGGTCTTGGAATCATTTCGCATATTGGCATTATAGATGTAGAGAAAGCTCTACCATATTTTTACCACGCCTCTACTCATGAAATATGGGAAGTAAGAGAGTTTGCGCAAATGTACATTAGAAAAGTAACAAAAGCGCATCCCAAGCGGATTCAAGAATTCTTATATTCATTAGCTGTATCAGATAATCCTAATCGAAGACGTTATGCAAGTGAGGCTCTTAGACCGGTAACAGAGAATAAATGGATAAATGATACACCTGACTATTCATTAAAAGTTCTAAGAGTATTATTTGAAGAAACAGATCAATATCCACGTACTTCGGTAGGAAATAATTTAAGCGATTTATCCAGAAAACAACCTGAGTTGATTCTAGAGATTGTAGAAGAGCTCCTATCATCTGGAAATGAAAATTCGAAATGGATTGCCCACAGAGCATGCAGGAATTTAGTGATTGAAGAACCTATAAGAGTTATGGATCTTTTAGGCGTTGATCAATATAAATATAAAAATAAAAGATATAATCGAAGTGATTATATTTAAGAGTACAATATGTGGGAGGTAAAATGGACTTACGATTAACATTCAATAGCGATCCAGATAGCTACGATAGATTCAGACCAACATACTCAAATAAACTATTTGATGATTTAATTGATTTCTCAAGACTTGATAGCAATATGGAAGCTCTTGAGATTGGTATTGGAACTGGACAAGCTTCAACTCCAATTTTAGAAACCGGATGTCATGTAACAGCGATTGAAATTGGAGACCAGTTAGCGAAATTTTCGAGAGAAAAGTTTTCAAATTATAGTAATCTTAATATAATCATTCAAGATTTCGAAAAGATAAATCTTGAAGCCAATACATATGATCTCATCTATTCAGCATCTGCATTTCATTGGATACCAATAGAAACTGGACTACCTAAAGTTTTAAGGTTATTGAAAAGTGGAGGGGTCTTTGCTTGGTTTTCAATTCAACCGTCACCAGCTAAGGAAGATAGACATATACATGATGAACTTCAAAAAGTTTATAGTAAATATGGTGAGTATTTTAGTAATTACAAATCAAAACAAAATCCAGAGAGGATCAGTAGTGAAATAGAGAAGCTATTAAGCTTAAGAGTAGAAGCTTTGAAACAGTATGCCTTTACTGATGTATACGATAAAACTTATTGTGGTTCAAGAACTTTTAAAGCGAAAGACTATGCAACATTAATCAGTACATTTTCAGACCATAAGGTAATACCAAGTAAAATTAGAACTATTTTTTTAGATGAAATAGTAGAAATAATTAATAAATATGGTGGTGAATTTACTTTGTCAGATACAATTATTTTATGTATGGGAAGAAAAAAATAACTGATGTAATTTAAGAATATTATTTGTTTATATAACATAAGTGACAGATTATATAATACGACTCCTGAACAGAGGAGCTTTTGATGACACTAGCCCGATTTAAATAATAAGAATGCCTTCATCTAATGAAGACATTCTTAATTTTTATACTTGTATTTCATGTATTGCACTAGCACTGCCGTCTTCACGAAGATAAATACTTGAACCAGTAATTCTGGCTATGGTATTATCACCGTTCTTATAATCAAACTTTCCATCAGTTTTACCAAGGTATATAGCACCTATACCTGCTTCTTTAATGTCGATTAAGGTTTCCTTACCATCGTCATCAAGAGTCCAAACTTTTAGGTTGTTGAATATAACATCATTCTCGTCAATCCAATGATTGTTATCCTGATCATATGCTTTTAGCTCCTCAAAACCATTATTGGTTTGTGGACCGAATAACTCGCTGCCATCATCGATTTTCCCATTACTATTTTTGTCTAAGACAAGAAAGCCATTACCTTGATTTACCATGTTGAAAGTATCAATAGTTCCATCTAAATCCAAATCAATGTGGATTTTTTTGTCACTGAAATAAACGCCTTTGTTGTCCAAGTTAAGAATGAGTGGATCAATCATGCCTTGTCGTATCGCAGAAATATTTTTATGATAGAATTCACGATTCATTTCTAAATCATAAGAGAATTCAAAAGTCTGACCATTGTCTGTAGTTATTTGACCAGTAGAAGTAAACTGCATAGATTCAGTTTCGTATACTTCATGCTCTTCAATGAGTCGCATAGTCGGAATTAAATAGTCTTCAGAATCAATTTCCTGAACCTCAGATGGAGCATCTTCATGCTCCTTTTCGTCATTAGGTTTTATACATGGTATCTCTCTAAAACTATATTCTCTGCGATCAAGGTAAGCCATAAGAGATTCGATTAATTCATTTTTAGCTTTTGTTTCAGCTACATTCTTTTCTTTTTCCTTATCCGATTCCGGGACTTCATCAAAATGTATAGATTCTCGACTGGGTCTTTTAACTTTAATAAATTCAGATTTAAAAGTGGTCATTTCTTGTCTCTGATAGGCACTTATCGATGTTTGAGCCATATTATAACTTGTCACTTTCATATTTTCACCTCCTTTACTATAAATTAGCATCCGTTCTAGTAGTTCTATCGGTAAAAGAACACAAAATATTCTGATTTTAGACAATGTTGATAAATAATTGCAAAATCAAGTTTATGAATTTAGAATTAATCGTGTAAGATAAATATATATGTATTTGT
>JABXKX010000063.1 GCA_013619035.1 Peptostreptococcaceae bacterium | reverse complement strand
GTTATAGAAAGTATTCCGAAAGAATTTACATTTGCTAATGGTGGTGGCGATATGTTTCCACAAGCTATGGATGTGCACTTCCTGACGTCTTGATGGGAAATTAAACCGTGTATTACTTACTTAACGTCAACCGAATGGTTGATGTTTTCCAAAATTTCGATTAAAGACTACTATTGCCACATATAGATGGAATGAGGATGATGTTTTCTATGAACCTGTTGTAATTTATACTGTAAACATGTAATAGAATATGTTTATTTTGCAATAAATTATTTAGGAGAGTAAAATGGAGAAGAAATTTATAATTAAAAATGAGTTGGGTTTACATGCTAGACCCATTAGTAAGTGGTTAGCGGTATTTAAAGATACAGATGTTACTGTAACCGTTGCTAAAGGTGAAAAAAGTGTTAATGGTAAAAGTATGATTGGCCTGATGCAAGTTGCTGCTAAAAAAGACGATGAAATACTTGTTGATATTGAAGGAGATGCTTCTTCAGAGCTGATGGATGCTTTATCGGTATTAATCGAAGATGGGTTTGGTGAGTAGATGGTTTCAGTCAAAGGTATAGGTGCATCATCTGGCATAGGCATGGGTCAACTATTTGTATTTGAAGAAAAAGAAGTGGTCATTATAGAAAAATCTACTTTGTCAGTAGAGGATGAATTATCAGCACTAAATGACTCTATTAAGTCAGCACAAGAGGCCATCACATCTTTATATGATAAAGCAGTAGAAACATTAGGCCAAGAAGATGCAACTATCTTTCAGGCACATCTAATGTTTTTAGAAGATCCAGAGTATGTATCAGGCATCGAATCACTTATCAATGAAGGTAAGACATCGGTTTTTGCAGTAAGTAAAGTAAGAGATACTTTTGTTTCATTGTTCTCATCTATGGATGATGCCTATATGAAAGAAAGAGCCAGTGACATTAAAGACGTATCAGATCGTTTGATTCATATACTTTTAGGTGTTAAAGATGATATTGCTTCATTTACTGATCCTGTTATTATAGTAGCAGAAGATTTAACGCCATCAATGACGGTTACATTAGATCCAAAGATGGTCTTGGCCTTTGTTACTAGAGTCGGTGGTAAAACCTCACATAGTGCAATTATGGCAAGAAACATGGGTATTCCAGCAGTCGTTGGTGTAGGCGATTTAACAGAGATTAAATCAGCAACTCAACTTATTGTAGATGGTGACAGTGGAGAGATTATTATCAATCCAACTGAAGAATTACTACATACATTTGATACGAAGAGAACCAACTATCTAGAAGAACAAAAATCATTAGAATCATATATTGGAAGGTCGACGGTTACCTTAGATGGTAAACACCTTGAACTCGTCTGTAATATAGGTAGTGACAAAGATATTCCACTGGTTGTATCGAATGATGGGGAAGGTGTGGGTTTATTTAGAAGTGAATTCTTGTACATGGATCAAAGCTCTATGCCATCAGAAGAAACACAGTTTATAGCTTATAAAAAAGTATTAGAAGGTATCTCCGGTCCCATCATCATTCGTACCTTAGATGTAGGAGGCGATAAAGATATTTCTTATATACATTTAGACGATGAGATGAACCCGTTTTTAGGTGTACGTGCCATTAGACTCTGTTTAAAAGACAGTACGTTATTTCAACCTCAGTTATTGGCTTTATTACGTGCCAGTATGTTCGGTCACTTAAAGATTATGTTTCCAATGGTGTCTTCTTTAGAAGAAGTGAAGTTAATCAAAGAGCAATTGGTTGTGGCTAAAAGAACCTTAGATGCTCGTGGTGAAAAATATAAAGCAGATATAGAGATCGGTATTATGATTGAGATACCCGCTGCAGCAATCATGGCAGATGTATTAGCTACTGAAGTAGATTTCTTTAGTATTGGAACCAATGATTTGGTTCAATACACAACAGCCACTGATCGTATCAATCAAAATGTATCACATCTATACACGCATTATCATCCCGCTGTACTTAGACTGATTAAGTTTGTTGCAGAGGCTGGTAACAAAGCAGGTATACCTGTAGGTATGTGTGGAGAAGCAGCAGCAGATGGTTTATTGTTACCGTTTTTAATCGGTGCAGGACTCACTGAACTGAGTGTATCACCCTCAAAAGTATTACAAGTAAGAAAGATAGTTTCTGAGTTAGACACAATAAAATGTAATGAATACGTAGAAAATATCATGAGATTACCGGATGCAACAACAGTGCGAGAGTACCTAGAAACAGTAGCTTATAAGGATTAACGTCTACAATTGCACTGTTTATGTGGCAAGGAAATGATATTTTATAAAATTCATTGTTACTCTATGATTTAGTAGAAGGGATAAGCAAGATGAATTTATCCAAACGACAAGAAATGATACTGAAAAAGCTTATAGAACAACAAAAGCCTTTGAAAGTAAGAGAATTGTCCAGTTTCTTAAAAGTAAGTGATCGAACCATCAGATATGATTTAGATCACATTGATTATGAACTGAAAGCTTATAAAACCTCTTTAAAACGTACACCGAAGGTCGGCGTACACTTAGAATCAAAAGATGCATTATTAGAAGTCATGAGTATGTGGGATAACACAAGTTATGTCCCAAACCTTGATAAAGAAGAACGGTTATTGTATTTAGGTCTTATTTTACTGGTTCGAGGAAAACCTTTGTCTAGTGAAGTTTTAGCCGAATTGACCATTTCTAGTAGATCCACTATTATAAGTGATTTTAAAGAATTAGGTCCCTATATAAAAGCTGAGTATGACTTAGAGTTATGGGCCAAGAAACATTATGGCTATTCTATTAAAGGCACTGAAAAAAATATAAGAGCTTATTTTACAGAGATCGTGAAAAAGCTTTTAGAATATAGAAAAGAAGGACATAAGATTCATTTCTTGATTCCAGAGATTGAACAGATATTAGATACCAATGTAATCTCGATGATTAGAAAAGCAATCAAACTCAGTAAAAGCAAAATACCATTTTGGTTACCTTATGAATCGTATTTGATGATTGTCGCTAGGTTAAGGGTCATGATGTTTAGATTTGAAGACAGTGACAACAGTGGATATGTTATATCGGCATCACTTAATCACAAACAAGAATACGAAATAGCAAAAGAGCTTGCTGTACAGTTTGAGCAGTTGTTAAATATCACTGTACCTGATGTAGAGTTAGAAAACATTGCGTATTATCTACTTTATACCAATGTAAAAATAGTCAGTGGTCATGACCGGATGGTAGATCCTAAACTGGTGGATACGGTTTATCAAATGATCAAGGTGTTACAAAACTATATAACGCTGAGTACAGATAACATTCAAACACTAAAAAATGAATTGATCTCACATATGGAACTGACATTAGAAAAGATACAGTTTGGTATACCAAATGTGAATCATTTGGTAGATGACATAAAGAAAAACTACTTTGAAGAGTTTCATATAGCAAAGATCATACTAAGAGAGTTTGAGAACAGTTACAATGTTAAGACCAATGACGATGAAGCTGGTTTTATCACCATGTATCTTTTAAAAAACAAAGAATTAAGCGTCACTAAGAAAACTAAAAACATATTGATGGTGTGTTGTTCAGGTAAAGGGGCTTCAAAGTTTTTAGCCACTAGAATCAGAAACAATATACCCAATATAAAAATACAAGACATTGTATCGGTCTTTGAAGTAGAAGAACAAGATTATGAAACAGAACACATTGATCTTATTATATCTACTGTTGAGATAAAAGAAACAGCAGTACCGGTTATAGTGGTAAGTCCACTTATCACCAATCATGAGCTGGGTAAGATCTCAAAAGCTTTGTTTAATGAAGATCATTCATTGTTACAGGCACAACTTCAACAATCAATGAGCCTTGCAAGTCAGCTAGAATACAGAATCATGTCTATGGTGCCCTCCGATGTAGGTGAACAGCTGATGACGAAGTTATCGTCTGTGATACAAGACTTTGAAGAAACCAATAGACAAGATCTTATATACAAGGAAGACATAGGCAAACCTGCAAGAACCATTGGTATGGTCTTAATGGAAATAGGCAGTATGATTCAGAGTTTACAGAGCAAAGGTTATACATATGAGTTCTTAACCTTCTGGGGTTTGATACTTCATATTGTACTTGCTGTACCAAGATGGCAGTCAGGTAGTTTTAATGTAGAGCCAAGTATCAATGAGTACAAAAGGAAGTATCCTGATATCTATCATGAGGTAAAAGAAACCCTTAAAAAGATAGAAGTAAACTTTGATTTCAGAATATTAGAAAGTGAGATTATCGCGATTATGCGGTATCTGTGTTAGGTCAGAATATGAAAAAATTACTTATACAAAATGCAAGTGTTATAGATCAATCTTCAAAGTATCATAATCAAAAGGTAGACATATACATTGAAGAGGGCATCATCAAATCAATAGGAAAAAATCTTAATCAAGCCTGTGAAATATTTAATGCTGACTCATACTATGTCAGCCCTGGTTTTATAGATATACATGTTCACTGTTACCATGATGAAACGGTTATTGGCATTAGCCCACATGATATAGGTGTTAAAACAGGTGTAACCACTTTAATCGATGCAGGTACATCGGGTGCTCATACTGTAAAAGACTTTTATGACCGTATCATAAAACCTGCTGAAGAACGTGTCTTTGTACTTCTAAATACTGCTTCAGATGGACTAAAAACATTAAGTGAGTTATCTGAAGATAATGCAATAGATGAGGCAAAAATTCAACAGGCTGTAAAAGACTATTCAGATCTGATTGTTGGGCTTAAAGCAAGAGCAAGCAGTTCCGTTTTAAAAGACAAAGGTATAGATCCTATCATACAATCTAAAGAGATTGCTAAACGATTAGACTTACCACTGGTGATTCATATTGGTAATGCTCCTCCAATTGTAGAAGAAGTACTGGCTTGTACAGAGTGTCGTGATGTGATCACTCATTGTTATCACAACAAACCCAATGGGTTGTTCTTAAACTCAGGTCAACCTAAGTTAGAAGTCATTAATGCACAAGATAGAGGTGTTAAGTTTGATTTAGGACATGGTTCTTCAAGCTTTTCATTTGATATTTTTTCTAAAGCTTTAGAACATAATTTCAAACATGATTTTATAGGATCAGATATCTACGATAAGAACATCAACACT
>JABXKX010000225.1 GCA_013619035.1 Peptostreptococcaceae bacterium | reverse complement strand
TATATTTTTTATCTTGAGTATCCTAACTTTTGCTGTTTTTTTCAATGAAGAAACTACTGTTGATTCTTTAATTGATGAGAAAGCTAGCATTGATGAATTTGGGATAGATATTCAATTATTAGAAGAAATCAAGATTAGTTATAACTCTTATGAACTTACACCTACAGACAGCACAAAGCTAAAGTTTATTTTTAAAGATAACCATCTTTTAGATGAGTTTCATTCAAGTATGATAAAGAATAATTGCATTTGGTTCAAGCTAATAGATAATAAAAGTTTTGAGAATGATATGGTGTTAATGATAGATCCATCAACAAAAGAAAATTGGTGCTACAGTTTTATGAATCCAGATTTTGCATATTCTACAGAATTAAGTGATGGAGATATTGAATTTGTTATGGCTATAGAAGAAAAATACTCTTCAATTGCTAAGCAAATAAGCCCTAGTAAAGGTAATATAACACTACAAAATAAGAAAAAAGAAGAAAACTACACTACTTACATTTATTTTCTAGATTATCCTAATGTGGCTATAACTGAAGTTTATTCAGAGATATCGTATGATGATATAGGCTCTTCAGGAAGTTACTATAGTGATAATGATTTTAGTGAAGGTTACCTAAATATTAAGGTCTATGACGATGAATATCAAGTAAAAAAATTACTGATTATCATAAGAGGATTTGAGATTATCAACGAAGAGGAAGTTCAATTTCAAAACATATATCGATTCTATAAACCGGATTTATAATACAAGCATTTCGAATGATATGGTGAATAGTAACTTACGGCTTCAGATGAATTTTTTATCGACGATTTGAGCATCGTCTAATACCACATCTGAGCAGAGGTCCACAGGTGAGTGGTTATATGAGTTTGATTTAATAGAAGCAGCTACATGATCTTGTTATCATGGACAAATCCTCTCACTAACCGAGTCACTAACTCATTAGCTGTTCGCGAGCTCACAACCATGAGAGTTCGGTTGTAAGCTCTACGGCGTCTCAGATGCGCTTCCGTTATGTGACAGTTTTAGCTAAGAATAAAGGAGAATCGATTGAAGATGAGAAGTGTAAGGATTTGGAGTTTACTAGCAGTTTTTATATCAGTTCTATCTATATTTACCAGTTGTATTAATGAAGAAACTCAATACAAAGTTATGACATCGGCTACAGATATCGTAAGAGTGCTCAACGAAGAAAAATTAAGCTGGAATATTCGAGAATCTTCCTCGGATGTTGAAGGTCAAATAACTCACATCCTTGAAAATGAAGCTAAGAATAAAATGGGTCATATTTCAATTTATTCTTTAGATGAAAGTATCGCGCTTCAGCTAGTATTTTTCCCTAAAGAAATACAAACTGTAGTTAATACTGTAGAGTCTGTTGGTGAAAATGATTGGGAGAATATCCTAAAGGTAGCTGGGAAACTATATGGTGAAAGCAAGTTTCATAAGAACATTCAATCTGAATTAGAAAAGTATGTATCTGATAGAGATAGCAAAATACATGGACATGGAGCTCTAATAAAAAGACTAGATGATATCCATGTTCAGATTCTACTAAGAGCATCAATTGAATCTGAGTATGGCTATGATTTAGAAAGCATAATTATGATGAATAGTTCTGCATATGAGAAAAGTCAAAGTGTTAATTCGCGCATTTGGAAAGACGAATTGATTGAGAATGGAATAAATATTATTGAAGGTATTCCAGTGTCAGACTTAACAGAAAGCTCTCATGGTGATGTCAACACGCTTCAAGCTTTAATAATACAAGGATACTTAGATAATATAGCAGAGGTAAAAATTGAAGACTTGCCAAGTGCTGTTGTACCTGAACTTACTAAATCCTCATACGTTGGTACATCCTTGTATGTCAGAGATTACTTCAAAGCAACTTTGAAAGACGAAACTGGATCTGTAGAAGTTATTGGACTAAACAATTCTTTTACAGATGATGAATTAAAACAAGTTAGGAATCATCATCTTATGTATATTCCATCTGAAGATGTATATATTATTCGATGTAGTACTAGTGAAAAAGAAACATACGAATAAAAACGCTAAAACCATCACATAGCACTACATCTGAGCAAGGTCCACAGATAAAGTGAAAGTAGGAATTAACATAAGCCACTAGTACAAAAAGAGTACTAGAGCATCAACAAAGTTTTGTACTTATGGACACACTCGTTTCACTAACCGAGTCACTGACTCATTAGTCGTTCGCAGGCTCACAGCCATGAGAGATCAGTTGTAAGCTCAACAGCCTCTCAGATGCGCTTCCGTTATGTGCAATCATTTGATAAATAAGGAGGGAACCATGGTTTACGCTATTCAAGCATTTGTTTTCTTAGGAATATTACTAATGTTTATTTTACTCGATAAAAGATTTAAAGTAATTTCGAATTTCTTTGTAAGAGGCAAATCCAAGAAGTTGATTGGCATAACAGTTGGAACTATCCTGTTGACTTGGCTATTAGCTTATTTGGGATCGATAGGTACTTTAGAAATAAGAGATTGTGTTTACTTATTCACATTTTTATTATCAGTATTTGCATCAATTACTATAATCGCTAATAATAAACCTACTAATTAAGATATAATATTAAATTACAATTTGAATAATATATATAATTTATGTTAGATAATGATGAGATAGGATTTGCCTGTTTGTTCTTTTCGTAATAAATAATATCAAATGACAATGTATTTGGTAAACTAGAAGTACAATAAACGGCAATCAAAAATACAAAAAGTAATTGCCAGTATCCTAACCTATAATTTATCCTTAGAGTGACCAAACTTTAAGGAGGAAAGGACGTGCTGACAATTACTCAAATAAATTATATCCGAAAACTCTACTATGATAAAGGAAAAACTTTTTCAGAGATAGAGAATGCCACTGGGCATAATTACCGCACTATTAAAAAATACATTGGTTGTGATGATTTCAATGAGGTTAAAACTAAAAAATCATTTAATACTAAGTCTGACCTGATCAGGCCTTTTGTTAGAGAAGTACTAACCTCTGATAAAAACCTTCGCAAGAAACATAGACACACAGCCAAAAGAATTTATGAAAGAGCATTAGCTGAACATCCAGACTTATGTCTGATAGCTGAAAGAACTTTCCGTAATGTTGTAAAAGAAGAACGACTTAAGATCTATAACCACAAGGAGTGTTTCTTAGATTTGAATCATCCAGGTGGTGAAGCTCAAGTGGATTTCGGTGAAATATACATCATCCAAAATGAAACACTGATAAAAGCACATGAGTTAGTGTTATCTTTCCCAGCAAGTAATGTGGGCTACTGTCAAATTACAACTTCTGAAACTATGGAAGCATTGCAGGAAGGTCTTCAGACCATCTTTAACCACATTGGTGTTGTACCAACAAAAATATGGTTTGATCAAATGGCTGCTGCTTGTATCCGTACCAAAGATAAATATGGTGATGCCATACCAACTGAACGCTTTTTACGTTTTGCAACCCACTATGGCTTTGAACCTGTATTTTGTAATCCTAACTCAGGTCATGAGAAAGGCAATGTTGAGAAAAAAGTTGGTTACTTCAGGGATAATATATTCATTCCATTTCTTGAATGTAACGATCTAGAAATTGCCAATACAAATGTACTTAAGGCTTGCGATAAAGATAATTTGAAAGATCATTACAAACATCAAATACCACAGTATCAAATCTTTGAGCAAGAAAAACCGTTGATGAGTACTTTGACTATGGCTTCATTTGATACAGCCAAATATGAGAAACGTCGTGTGAATAAATATGGTCATATACCATTTGGTAAATGTACTTATTCCGTATCACCACGTTACATAAATGAGTATGTATGGTTGAAGATCATGGCCAATCACATCATTGTTTTAACTGATTCATACTCTGAAATCACTAGACATAAACGTTCCTTTGATAAAGGTAAAACCTTTACAAATTGGATTGATTTCATTGAAGTTGTCTTACAAAGACCAAAAGCATTAAAGTATTCAAATTTCTACAAAACTTTACCTGACTCTTGGCATGTGTACACAGAATCCCTAGATAAATCACAATTAAAAGCAGCATTGGCGTTTCTAAAACACTGTCTGATTAAGGACGACATCACCTTTGCTAAAAGGGTCTTAGAATCTAATATAAGCAATAATGTATTGGATCCAAAAGCACTATGGACAACCTATTATCGACTAAAAGAGAATGTACAACTATACAAATCCAAGACATATGATAATATCATACCAACGATGCCAAGCTATGAAGTTACACTAACCGATTATGATTCATTGATTGGTGGTGATCATTCATGAAAGAGCAAATCACACAGCTACAGAAAAAACTTAAACTCAGTCAATCGCTTATTGAGTTTTACGAGAATACAGAGTATCAGAACAAAGAACAGTTTGTATTTGAACTGCTCCAGAAACTTTACAAGGAGCGCCGTGAAAACATAATAGAACGCAATCTAAAAGCTGCTAAGTTTCCCATTGTAAAAACATTTGAGGGCTACTCATTCAGCGGTTTAGAATTTCCAGATACTCTCACCACGGAATCTTTGAAATCGTTAGAATTTATAGAGAATAAAGAGAATCTAATTCTCTATGGCGGCGTAGGTACTGGCAAAAGTCACTTAAGTATTGCCATAGGCTTAACAGTCATAAAGTCTGGTAAACAAGTATATTTTTATACTGTACACGATTTAATCAATCATCTGGTGAAAGCAAAAGAACAAAATCAGCTCGAAAGAGCTATGAATAAACTGCTCAAAGCAGAACTACTTATACTAGATGAATGGGGTTATTTACCGCTTCATCAAGAAGGATCTCGCTTGTTGTTTGAAGTGATTAGTAAATGTTATGAACAAAAGAGTATCATCATCACAACAAACATGGAGTTTAGTCATTGGAACAGTTTTTTATTTGATGAGAAACTAACAGTGGCTATCATTGATCGTATTATTCATCATTCACATTTGATATTTTTCAATCGTGAAAGTTATAGAAAAGAACATGCTTTAATTAAATAAAACTAAAATACTGGCAATTGTATTTTTGATTGCCGTTTTATGCAATTTGGTATTGCCAAATACAGTCATGTAAACATAGATTAAAAGCAGATTGGTGACTTCAGATCTAACACACATC
>JABXKX010000332.1 GCA_013619035.1 Peptostreptococcaceae bacterium | reverse complement strand
CTCGGAGATGTGTATAAGAGACAGCCATAATAATGGCGACATCTATATTAGATTGTCGCCATTAATTTTCTACCATATTGACTTGCTCTAAAAGTCAATATTCGATACTTTTATCTCTCGACATCCCTTTTAACAAGTTCTCCAGAAATAATGAGATCAATCTCAATTATTCTTACTCATATCATTGCGTCTTTTAGATTAGAAGTAATATTCTCAACAAGTTTTCTCCCAAAGTAACATTGAGTAAATACTGAAGAATAGCTTTTCTTCAACGAAATTGAAATTAAACAAATAAAGAGTTATCAGTTTGCTCTGATAACTCTTTAGATCGATTAACGTTTTATATTGTTTTTTGTTTCTTTAATTCAATGAGAACTGTTGCAATCTCTAATGAATATTATAATTTAAATTTCATAATTGAAGTCTGTAGTTGTTTAGATAAATCAGCTAATTCAAATGCTGAAGCTGACAATTCTTCAATTGTTGCTGATTGCTCTTCAGTTGAAGCTGAGACTTCTTCTGTACTGGCTGCGTTTTCTTCAGTAATACTTGCGATATTTTCGATATTCTCACCAACTTCTACAGAATTAGCTTGTAGAGTTACTGCTGCTATCGCAACTTCTTTGATATTATTATTAACCAATTCAACTGCATCCAATATATTTCCAAAAGCATTTGTTGTTTCATTTACTGCATCTTCCTGCTCACTAACAATTTTTGCTGACTTTTCTACTTCTTGAGTTGCTTCTTTAATACTCGATTGAATTTCTCCAATTAGATCACTTATACCTTGAGTTGCTTTACCAGATTCTTCTGCAAGCTTTCTTACTTCATCAGCAACTACCGCAAATCCTCTTCCAGCCTCTCCAGCACGTGCTGCCTCTATAGCAGCGTTTAGAGCTAATAAATTTGTCTGTTCAGCAATACTACCAATCATTTCTACAATTTGACCAATACGATGTGACTTGTCCGATAGCCCTGAAATTTCTTCATAAACTCTACTTGATGCAATTTTTGATTCTTTCATTTTTTCTATTTGATATACAACAATTTGATTTCCAGCATCTACTGCCTCTTTTGCTTTTTCAGTTAACACCTCAGAATTTGAAGCATTCTCATTAATACTAGTGACACCTTCAATTAATTCTTTTACCATATCGCTACCGTCTTGTGACGATTTAGCTTGCGAAGTTGCTCCTTGAGCCACTTCTGAAATTGTATAAGCAACTTGTTCAGACACTATACCAGCTTCTTTAGAAGATAGCATCATTTGATCTGATGTTATTGCAACCGTTCCACTAAGATCATTCATTTCTGTAATTAGTCCACGCATACTATTAATCATATTATTGAAGTTTAATCCTAGTACACCAATCTCATCTTTGCTTTTTACTTCAACCGTCACGCTTAAGTCACCAGAAGCTACAGCTTTTGTCACTGCTACCATTTCTACAGCTGGTTTTATAACTATACTAACAATTACAAAAATAATTATAGCTAATAAAATTACAATCACCATGCCTATCACCATTATTGTTCTAAGTAGCTTGCTAACTTCAAGAGTCATTTCATCATAATTAGTTGTCATAGCTACTGACCATCCAGTCGATGACATTGCTCCATAGGCTACAATTTTTTTTGATTTTTCATAGGTATAATCGCCAACACCGGTCTCACCGTTTACCATTTTTGTTGTTATTTCAATCAATGACTCAGGTTTGTTTTCTAAAACACTATCAGTTAAAATAAGTTTTTCATCCTTATGAGCCATTACAGTACCATCATTACTGGCCATGAAAGCATATCCATTTTCACCCAGTTTCTCTTGATTTACAAACTCTGTAAGTTTAGTTAATTCAATCGTGGCTCCTACTAATCCAACTACTTTTCCAGAATCATTTTTAACCGGCGATGCAATCACAATAATTGGTCTCCCGGTACTTTTAGAAATTAGTGGTTCAGATACAGTCATTTTCCCTTTCATAACTTCAATAAAGTAATCTCTATCTTTTATATTGCCTTTCCCACCATTTGTAGCTTTATATTCACCTGAACTATCAGACATAATAATTGCCTGAAAATCATCCGTTCCATCAAAACTATCAGTTATTTTCTGAAGTTCCGAAAAATTATTTTCTTTTACAAAATCTAATGCCGTCAATAAATTTATAGTTCCTTGCCATTCTTCAATCTTCCCATCGGTAAACATGACTAATTTACTCACTTTAGTCTGAGCGAGTTGCTCAACTTCATCAATAATAATACCTTTTGCTTGCGTAAAAACAATAGTAGCTAGTATCACCATGCATGCAAGTGCCACCACGATAACCGGTATTATGATTTTTTGCTTCAAACTATTCATGTAACTTCCTCCTAATTATATACATTTCCTTTGATTGATATTGTGTATTCATAACAGCACACCAACATATCTTAACATAATTGTAATCCGTTTCATAGAATTTTTCAGAATAGTTATACGAATGGAAATTAAAGGTTAATTTCTGCTTTTTCTATATATTATACTCGCAACTAGTGCTGTAAATGGTACGGTTAAGATAATACCAATACTACCTGATAAACCTTGAATGAGTTCAACTGATAAAAATGGCATGTTGATAAGTTGTCTAAAACTCATATTGTATCCCCAAAGTATTAACATGAGTCCAAGTGAACCACCCATAAAGGCTAATATCAATGTGTTGGCCATGGTGCCCATAATATCTTTACCTATCTTCATACCCGTTTGGAATAAACTCTTATGTGACAATTTTGGATTAAGTGCATAGATTTCATGCATCGATGAAGCGATTGACATACCGACGTCCATCACGGCACCCATTGAGGCAATTAAAATAGATGCAAACAACAAACCTTTGATTTTAATACCATAATCTAGAACGATATAAACCAGTTGGGTACCCTTGTCCATATTCACACCTGTTAAATAAGTCATTTTTCCAAATATAAAAGCTATGATACCTGCAGTTACAATCCCAGAAATTGTTCCGATTATAGCAACAAACGACTTTTGATTGTACCCCCCAATTAAAATAAACGATACAACACTTGAAACGATTGCACAGAAAATTGTAATTAACATCGGATTAAATCCTTTAAATATACAAGGTATCATCACAAAGATAAACATTGTTGAAGTAAATAATAATGCGACGATAGAATAAAACCCGTTTTTACCACCAAAGTAAATCATTACAGCTATAAATAGTATGACGAGTGCCAATAACATGGTTGATCGTTTGTGATTGTACACCCAGACACTGATACCATCTTCTTGTTCTGTAATACCTACTATAATACGTTGATTTTCACTGGTTACCACATTATGACCTTGGTCTATGGTATTAATCACGTCTTGTATTTCTCCTTTATACGGACCGGTTAGAACCTCTACAGCAAGTATTTGTTTACCGATTAACATATCTTCTACCACTGGATCAGGTTTTAAATCTTCTTCTAAAACAAGTCGTACAACAGCTTCTTCATAATCCTGAGTAAAAAAACTAGGAATATCCATTTTATCTTTTACCATTGTTGATACAAAAATAATAATTGGTATTAATATAATGGTTAATATTAATAACCATTTATGTATTGATTTCTCTTTCATACGCCCCCTACCAGTTTGATTTGCAAATAACAACTACGTTTCCATCTGGGTCTAATAATGCAATCCCTTTATCATGCCAATACGGGTTTCTTGTTTCTACTTTTGGATAATGAATAAATGTTTCTTCAATTTTCAAATACTCTTCATCTGATTCACAATAAAACACCATTAAGTCATCAGGATCCAAAATTCGATTCGGTAACACCTCAGAAGTTGTAAATTCTAAGTGATACTCACTTTGGTTTCCTAGAAAAATGCCATCATAACCTTGATGATCTTGAAAAGATCCAATTACTTTAAACCCTAACTGCCTACAATAAAAATCTTTAATATTACTGATAGATTTTGTATGTTTGGCGACTCTCATTTGCTGAAACATAATATCCTCCCATAATATCATGATAATAGTATTCAACTGCTACCCTATTGTCACTTGATTGCGTCCCTTTTCTTTACTTGTATACAATAACTCATCTGATCTTTTGAAAATGTCTTCAATAGTCTCTCCTGCTTTGTAACGTGTTGCCCCTACCGAAATAGTGACCATAAGTGGCGGTTCATGTAGTCTTAAAGATGATTTTTCAACCAGCATTCGTATTCTTTCTGTGATAACATCCAATTGTTTTTCAGTCACGTTTTTTAACACAGCTATAAATTCTTCGCCACCCCATCTTCCAATGAAATCAGAGCCTCTTACAGCTGCTTTAAATACTCTGGATAATATTTTTAGTACGTCATCTCCAACATCATGTCCATAAGTATCGTTGAATTGTTTAAAATGATCTATATCTATCATAGCCACAGAAAAAGAAGTACCAATCTTATTATATTCATCAATATTTAATTCTATCTGTTGATCTAAATATCTTCTATTGGGAAGGCCTGTCAGTTGATCTCGGTAAGCCAAGAGCTTTAACTCTTCTACATGTTGCTTCAGATAGTCACTGTCTACTTGATGATTAAAGGTTTCAACCGCACCAATAACCTCGTCACCTTCAGTGATTGGCATTACAAAAACCGTTGCCTCTACTCGATGACCCTCTTTATGATCTAGATAAACAGTTGTTGTGCGTTCTTTTCCATCCTTCAGAGTTTCATGAAGCGGACATCCATTTTTACAAAGTGGATTCCCTTCTTTATCAACATGATTTAAAGTATTGTCATAACAATATTGCCCTATAACATCACTTTCTTTAAATCCAGTAATATTTTCAGCACTTTTATTCCAAAAAGTTATCTTTCTATCTTTATCAACGAAATAAACACCATCTTTAACACTGTCTAGAACATACTTATAAAAATCTTTATTTGGCATAAATATTCTTCCTCCCCTATAATTATACCACTGCACATTGAACTTACACATCATTTGTAAACTAAAGCATGGTTTAATTATGTAATTTTATTACAATCTCAACTTCCAGAAGTAAAGTTGCTTTTTTAAAAGTAGCTATTTAACGGTGATCGGAAACTGAAAAGTTATTAATCAGTACAATAACTGTCTCTTATACACATCTCCGAGCCCACCAGGCTCC
>JABXKX010000107.1 GCA_013619035.1 Peptostreptococcaceae bacterium | reverse complement strand
ATGTATATGAAGACCTGTTGTTGGTTCATCAAGAATATATAAGTTACCCGTTTCTTTTTTTATTTTTCCTAATTCTCTTCCTAATTTTATTCTTTGAGCTTCTCCTCCTGATAACGTCGTAGCAGGCTGTCCTAATTTCAAGTATCCTAGGCCTAGATCATTTAAAACACTTAACTTAACATAAATAGTTTTAATATCCTTAAAAAACTCAACTCCTTCTTCAACTGTGAGATTGAGGACCTTTGATATATTTTTACCCTTATACTCAATCTCAAGAATCTCACTCTTATATCTCTTCCCTTTACAACTATAGCATTCAGTATGTATGTCTTGCATGAATTGTAGTTCCGTCACAACTGTTCCTTCACCTTTACAAGTCTCACATCGTCCACCTTTTACATTGAAACTGAAACTTGATAAATCATATCCACGTGACTTTGCTTCAAATGTATCTGCAAACAGCTGTCTTATTTTGTCATATATATTAATATAAGTTGCAGGATTCGAACGCGAACTCTTTCCAATAGGCGATTGGTTAATATACCTTACATCACTTATAAATTCAAGGCCCTCAATAGCATCATGTCTTCCTGCTTTGACTCTAGAGTCATGGAATTTCGATACAATAGACTTATGTAGAACCTCATTTATTAAAGTGCTTTTGCCTGAACCAGAAACGCCAGTAACACATGTAAAGGTTCCCAAAGGAATACTCACATCCACATTTTGAAGATTATTTTCTCTTGCACCAATAATGTTTATGGTTTTTCCTGAACCACATCGTTTTTTCTTTGGAACACTTATCTTTCTTTCACCACTTAAGTATTTTCCAGTTAATGAGCAATCTGATTTAAGAAATTCTTCAAAATTCCCACTAGCAACAACTTCGCCACCATGCACACCTGCAGCCGGACCCATTTCAATTATATGATCCGCATTTCTTATGGTTTCCATATCATGTTCAACGACAAGTACAGTATTTCCCATATCTCTGAGGTTCTTCATTGTATTGATTATTTTATAGGTATCTTTCTCATGCAATCCGATACTCGGTTCATCAAGTATATACAACATCCCCATAAGATTAGATCCGATCTGTGAAGCAAGGCGTAAACGTTGTGTCTCTCCACCAGAAAGCGAATCTGCACTTCTACCTAAGTTTAAGTATCCCAATCCGATTTCAATTAACAATTCTATTTTAGTCCTTATTTCATTTATTAATTCTTGCGATGCTTCTCTTTTAAATTCAGATATTTTAATATTATTAATAAATCCTAGAAGGTCCTTAATTTGCATACTATTAAAATCATAGATATCTTTATCTTCTATTCTTACTAAAAGTCTTTCCTCCTGAAGTTTTTTACCCTTACAATCTGGACACAAATGAACAGCAAAGAGTTTATCAGAACTTTTATTTGTTGAGTTGGAGTTTACTTTTTTTCCTTGAACTCTTGTTACATAATTTATCAATCCTTCATAACTAACCGATCTACGTAATTTTTCTACTTCTCTTTCACCATCAGACTTTAATAATTCATACCTGTTCCCTTTTGTCCCCCAGAACATTACATTTTTAACTTCCTCTGAAAGATACTTAAAAGGCGTATCAATACTGAAATTATAATGTTTGGCCAGACTATGCAATCTCGCAGCACCGTTTTTGTCGTTCAGCATAAATTGGGACACATAAAAAGGATTCTCCCTCATGCTCTTATTTTCATCCTTAATTAAAAGGTTTGGTTCTGTCATCATATAAGTTCCAAGACCATGACAAGTCCTACAAGAACCACTTACATCATTTGCCGAGAAGTTTTTTGCTAAAAAATCTCCTGTTAATGTATTATGTTCACAATTAATAAATCCAGTATTAAAGTCCTTAATTTCCTCTGGTGACATTTCAGTATTAATTGTATTTAGCTTTATAAAGTTAGAACCTATCTCAAGACATTTTTCTATTGTCGCTACAATCTGTTCATAATTTTTCTTATACACTTTAATTTCATCTATAATTACTTCTATTTTATAAACTTCATTCTCGTCTAGCTCTATTCGATCCTTATTGTCATATTTGATATCATTAATCTTAAATTTTCTATATCCTCTATTACGTAAGTACGTTAACAGAAAGTCATAGTCTTCACCAAACACCTTACTCACCGGTGCTAGTACTTCCATTTCAGTTCCTTCTTCTAAACTGATTATATGTTCAGCTATCCTGTTAATCGGAATAGATTCTATCTCTTCATCACAGATTGGACAGCGTGGTGTTCCCAGTACCACGTACAATAATCTTACATAATTTGATATATCAGCCATACTTCCCACCGACGAGCGCGGATTGACATTACCTCGTTTCTGTGGAATTGAAATAACCGGAGATAAGCCCATAACCATGTCAACATCAGGTTTGTCCATATTAGCTAAATTGGTTCTCGAAGATGACGCTATAGATTGAAGAAATCTTCTTTGCCCTTCGCCATATATTACATTGTAAGCTAAAGAAGATTTGCCCGAACCACTGACGCCTGTTATTACTGTAAATGCATCTCTAGGTATTTCAACATTAATATTTTTTAAGTTATTTTCTCTTGCACCATTAATACTTATATTTTTTCTTTTCAACTAATGACCTCCGAAGTTATATTAAAGTAATTTGACTAATAATTAAAATTATAAACATAAGCAGCTTCTTCAAAGGAAACTTTACTAGAATCCAACAGTTTAATCGACTCAGTGGTCTTTGTCAGTATTTCCTTTTTTACTAACCAGTTATACGAATCGGTAAGCTCATTACCATCATTACTAATGCAGTATTTCCTTTTTATATACTCATTGATCTCAGAATTCCCGCGTACATCATCTTCATTTTTAAACCACTTAATTATCGGTTTGAAAATAATATCCGATTTTTCATTAAAGTACTGTTTACACTCCAAATATTTTTCCGTTAATTGCTCAACATCTAGTTTATTATCTAAAAGTTTCATAAAAACTCTATTAAAAAATTCATAGTTAAGACCTAAGGCTTGTATCTCAACGTTCTGGTTAATAAACTGATTATCAAGTGTGACTTCTATATTACTTAAATGCTTCACTAATTTTAACATTAAGGAAAACAACTCAGTGATATCCCCATGACACTCCAATAATTTTTCTATTTTTTTTATACATGTAACAGTATAAATTCCTGATTTTAATAGGTTTTCTTCTTTCTCGCGTTCTCCTAAATAAGATTCCTCAGTGTATATCTTCTTAATTGAATCATCTGTAGAAAAGTGTAATATGCTGTGTTTCATCGCACTTCTAAAGAAATTTTGGTTCGAAGGACTGTCCACTAACTCTATAAAATAATTTCTGCTATACAGTTCTACTTGTAAATCTATATCATCTTCCACTAAAGAATACTGATTATATACCTTTTTCTTGTTTTCTTTAGAAACTAACCATATATCTATATCAGACTTCTCCCATAATTCATCTGTAACTATACTTCCATATGAGAAAAGCGCTATTATATTGCTGTCTTTTTTTGCTTTATTTACGAACTCTTGTAAAGCTGATTCATATTTACTTTTTATTATGCTTCTACTTTTATCCATAATGTTAATCCGCCTTCCTTCTTTAGTATATTAATTGGTCATATAAGTCTACCTGTTTATCGTCTTTTCATACAGATATAAATAAAGAGATGTCACTTCATCTAAAAGAATTTCTTCTACTTTCTTATATCCCATTTTCTCATACACATGATGATTTCTCACACATACACTTGGTGTATCAAGAGTCCATTTGGTTATATTAGGAAATTCTTTTTCCAAGAATAACATCGCTTTTTGACCGATACCTCTATTTTGTACTTTAGGATCTATAAATATCGTCGTAAGTTCATAATGATTGTCATCAATAGCATGAATATAAATGCCTCCAATAATCTCATCATCATCAAGTATTTTATAGTAAATAGCCGTATTAACATCATTGATCATAGTGTCAATTGAATCATATCCAGGCGGTCCTCCTGCAGGACGATTAAAATAACGTCTTGAATCATCATCGAATGTCTTGATTTGCAAATCAGTAAGTCTTTTAGCGTCATCTTGATTTGCTCTCGTAAATTTAATCATAATAATACCTTTCCTTCTAATGTGTTAAGTTTTTCCTGACATGAATATTTCATATATTCTTATGTCATTCATGCTTTGACAGTTTTATTGGACAGTATAGATCCAATTGTATTTCACTTCCCAAGGATGAATCATTTACAATTAAGTATTCTTCAAGTAATCTATGAGTGCCCATCGTATAGATTTCACTGTTTTCAACAAAACTATATAATTGCTGCCACGTCTGGACGATATCATATATATTGGTACTTACAACGGCATACAACCCACCTTCATACGATTTT
Source organism: Peptostreptococcaceae bacterium (assembly GCA_013619035.1). The sequence goes on along the minus strand of JABXKX010000107.1, from coordinate 760 downwards.
AGACTAACTTCATCATTACATTGTTTATTTTGAGTAACAGTAACCCATAATTCATATCCATAAATACTGCTTCCAGGAGTAGGATTTGGGTTATTAAATCCCATATACCTTGTTGTAAATAGTTCTCCTAAGTTGTGTTTATTAATCCATTTTTGCATCACTTCCCATGCATCCTTTTCTGGTTGTTCACTAATAGCCCTGTAATATGCAATCCGCATCGGATTTAATTTTCGAATTCTAATATTACCGAAACTTTTAGCAATATTACGTTCTTCCATATTAATGAATGCATTGCTCAGTTTTTCATTTTCATAGAAATTTAAGCATCCCAGTATTTTTAGTATGCTTTTCTCTCCATCAAGTTTAATAGCATCAATTAGATTCTCTCTGAGACTAATTAAATCCTCCTTATTTTCTAACTCTAACTTAATCTCATTCAGCTTATTGTTGAAAATAGTCATTAGTTTCTCTGCAGTTTCTCCTGACAGGATTTCTTGAATTTCTAATATTGAAAAAGATAATCCTCTTAATAGCAAGATTAAATTAATTCTAGAAACAGAGGAGTCGTCATAGTATCTATATTCACAGTTTTCTTTCTGAATGCTTTTTATCAGGTTCATATCATCATAGTACATTAATGTATTATGTTAAGCAACAATTTACAGGTACTACCGACTACAAGTTAGTGACAAATTGTTGTTCGTAATTTTAATTCGTTTCTACTTTACTGTGTTGTTTTTTACGACACAGTATTTTTATT
>JABXKX010000166.1 GCA_013619035.1 Peptostreptococcaceae bacterium | reverse complement strand
AGTTAAAGGTAAAAAAGTATTCTTTAATAATATAGAGATAGCAAAAACAAAAACTACAGATAAAGAAGTGTTTATTGGAATTAGACCAGAAGGATTTACTGTCGTTGACAAAAGTAAATTAAATTTCGAAGTATTCCAAGTTGAAACTATTGGTAGAGATACTACGTTAATTATTCTAGATCCAACAGACACTACTAAAAAATTCAGAGCTATCGTAGATGCACAATATAAAATCAAGCCAGGGGATATTGTGAATTTAGAGATCAAAGATTACAAATTATTTATATTTGATAAATCAACAGGGGCTATTCTTTAATGTTAGAGAAAGAGCATAATTTAAAAGCCTGGCTGTATTTAGCACCGACTTTAATACTTCTAACAATATTTACGTTTTATCCACTATTTAATGCATTCTTAATTTCATTCTTCAAAGATGTAGTTATTGAAGATATGTCAACGGATGGATTTAATGGTTTTGGTAACTATGTAGAAGTAATAAATAATGGGAATTTCAGATCTGCCTTATTTAACACAGGGTTCCTTGTACTAGTTTCTGTACCTTCATCTGTTATTCTAGCCCTACTTATTTCAGTAGGATTAAAATCAATTAAAAAGTTACAAGGAGTATTTCAAACAATATTTTTCTTACCTTATGTAACTAACGCAATTGCTGTAGGTATGGCATTTGCTTTCATCTTTAATCAACAATATGGGTTATTAAATACAATCTTAGGTTGGTTCGGTTTAAACTCAGCTGAAGGAATTAACTGGGTTGGAGCTGGAGCTACTTGGGGACGTGCAATGAGTGCGTTGTTAATTTATTCTATCTGGGGTGGATTAGCATTTAAAATATTAGTTTTCCTTTCTGGGTTACAAAGTATTGATAAACAATACTATGATGCAGCTAAAATAGATGCAGCACCTAGAGGAAGAATCTTTAGAAAAATTACTGTACCACTACTTTCACCAATGATTGCTTATATTACAATTACATCATTCATTGGAGCGTTCAAAGTATATACTACTGTTGTAGGTATGTTCGGACCAAGTATGGGTACTAGTGGGAATCCTAGACAATTAATTACTGTTGTTGGTATGGTATATTCTTACATTGGAAAAATAGGTGATGGTGGGTTAGCCGCTGCCATGGCTATTATCTTATTCATAATCATCCTTGCTTTTACTGGTATTCAAATGCAAGTATCTAAACGAAGAGTACATTACTAGGAGGATGGAATAATGAATGAAAATAGACAGCAACAAAAGATAAAAGATTTAATATTCAAAATATTGCTTTACACTGGGCTAGTGTTGTTTGCGATATTTGTAATCATCCCATTTTACTGGATGATCTTAACAGCATTGAAATCGGATGCTGATTTACAAGCTTTACCACCAAAATTATTCTTACCATTTAGCGATTTGACTTTCCAAAACTTCGTAGATGCTTTTGTAAGAGCACCATTTGGTAGAAATATGTTAAATACAATAGTTGTTGCTACATTAGGAACTATTGGTACAATAATTACTACAGTTTTAGCAGCGTTCGCGTTTTCTAGATTAAACTTTAAAGGTAGGGATGCGTTATTTGCAGTATTCTTAGCAACAATGATGGTTCCTGGTGAGATATTTGTTATTACAAACTACTCAACAGTTGCTAGACTTGGTTGGTTAGGTGCAGATGAAGTTTCACAAACCTATATTCAAGCATTAGGTGCAATGTCGATTCCATTTATGACAAGTGTATTTTACATATTCTTCTTGAGACAAGCATTTAAACAAATCCCTGATGAGTTATACTTAGCTGCAAAAGTGGATGGAACAAGTGACTTTAAGTATTTAAGAAGAATTATGGTGTCACACCCGCTAATTATAGAAAAACATTTAATAATGGGAAGAATATGATCTGAAATAGGATTATTTTGAACAACATATAATGAAATAGAAAACCATAGAATCGTAATATTATGTACATAAAGTGCATAATATTACGATTTTTTTAATGTTGTCAGAATATTACGACGGTAAGTTTCTAGAAGTCGATAGCTTATTCCAATGGCAGAAAACGTTTTCTGACCTATAATTTGTGTATAAGGTAACGTTTTAAGTGAGACGTCAAAATTCGATTAAGGAGAAATAAAATGAAAAAAATTCTAGTTTCACCATCAAAGTATGTTCAAGACAATGGCGCATTAAAAGACTTAGGAAAATATGTCCTTGAATTTGGTCAGAAAGCATTGTTAGTAGCATCTGGGGATGATTCGAATAGAGTAAAAGAGATTTTGGAAACAACGGCAAAAGAAAATAATATAGAATTGGTTTCAGGTATATTTGGAGAAGAGTGTACTTTTGATGAAGTCGAAAAATTAGTTAAAGTATGTAAAGATAACGGATGTGACGTGGTTATAGGTTTAGGTGGTGGTAAAGCACTAGATACAGCTAAAGCAGTTGCAAATGAGAGGTTGTTACCTGTGATTACAGTACCAACAATTGCTTCTACAGATGCGCCATGTAGTTCTTTATCTGTTGTTTATAATGAAAAAGGTGAATTCCAAGAGTATAAATTCTATAGATCAAATCCGAACTTAGTATTAGTGGATACGGAAGTGATAGCTAAAGCACCAACACGTTTTTTAAGAGCGGGTATGGGAGATGCATTATCAACGTATTTTGAAGCAAGAGCATGTGAAAAATCATTTGCTGAAAATATCCCTGGTGGTAAAAGTACAAAACTAGCTGTTGCTGCAGCTAAATTATGTTATGAAACACTTTTAGAAGACTCAGTGAAAGCAATTGCTGCTTCGGATAGAAATGTTGTGACACCAGCTTTAGAAAATATCATTGAAGCCAATACGTTATTAAGTGGTATGGGTTTTGAGTCTTCTGGACTTGCAGCTGCTCATGCAATTCACAATGGTTTAACGGCTTTAGATGAAACACATAATTATTATCATGGTGAAAAAGTATCATTTGGTACTATAGTACAACTGGTACTTGAAAATGCAGATCAAAGTGAAATCGATAAAGTGATTAACTATTGTAAATCGGTTGATTTACCAACGTCACTTGGTGATCTGGGTGTTAAAGAAATTACAGATGAAAAAGTTAGAGCGGTTGCAGAATTATCATGTGCAGAGAATGAAAGCATTCATAATATGCCATTTAAAGTCACTGCTGATGATGTATTCTCTGCTATATATGTTGCAGATCAATTAGGACAATAGGAGAAATGATGAAAAAAATTATTAATACACCAGAAACACTGGTTATGGAAATGTGTGAAGGCATGGTTTTGGCACATCCGAATGAGTTGGCTTTTAAAAAACGACATAAATTATTGATGAGAAAAAATTTAAATAAAAATAAAGTAACTTTAATCAGTGGTGGTGGTTCAGGTCACGAACCGGCTCATGCTGGTTATGTTGGTGAAGGTATGCTTGATGTAGCGGTATGTGGTGATGTATTTGCATCACCGTCTACGATTCAAGTTTACAATGGTATTTTAGAATCAGAATCAGATAAAGGGACTTTATTGATTATCAAGAATTATTCCGGTGATATTATGAACTTTGAAGCAGCTGCAGAAATGGCTGAAGACGATGATATTGAAGTAGAAAAAGTATATGTTAATGATGATATTGCTGTAAAAGATAGTTTGTATACTGTCGGTAGAAGAGGTGTTGCAGGTACAGCTTATGTGCATAAGATTGCAGGTGCGGCAGCAGAAAAAGGTTTATCCTTATTAGAAGTAAAAGATGTCGCTAACAAAGTAATTGCGAATGTAAGATCTATAGGATTCGCTTTAACATCATGTACAGTACCAGCAAAAGGAACACCAACATTTGAACTTGGTGAATCAGAAATAGAATTTGGTGTGGGTATTCATGGTGAGCCAGGCACTGAAAGAAGAGAAATGAAAACGGCAGAAGCTTTAGCAAAAGACTGTATGGATATGTTAATGGCTGAAAACCTTTACACTACAGGTGATGAAGTGGCTTTAATGATCAATGGATTTGGTAACTCGCCACTTCAAGAATTGTATGTATTGAATAATTCAGTGGCAAAACTTTTGGTTGAACAGGGTATTAAAGTATACGATACGATGGTTGGAAACTTTATGACAGCCATAGATATGGCAGGAGCTTCTGTAACGATGCTTAAATTGGACGATGAATTAAAAGCGTATTTTGATGCACCAGTGAATACAATCGCTTATAAAAAAGGGGTTTAGGATGAATAAATTAACTACAAATCATGTGATGGCTATTGTAAGAGATATGGCTGATGTGATTATTTCAAATGAGGTTTACTTTTGCGAATTAGATTCAGTAGCAGGTGATGGTGATTTTGGTATGTCGGTTGCAAAAGGATTTAAAGTACTCTTAAATGAATGGGATGACTTATCTACGGATTCTATAGGAGATTTCCTGAAAGATTCAGGTATGTTGATTACAGAATATTGTGGTGGTGCGTCAGGTCCGATCTGGGGTTCCGCATTTAGAGCAGCAGGCAAAAATGCCAAAGGCAAAGAAGAGGTATCATTGGCTGAATTTGCTGACTTAATGGAAGCTGCAGTTGCTGGTATCCAAAAAAGAGGTAAAGCTGAGCTTGGCGATAAAACACTTTTAGATGCATTGATTCCAACGACTGTTGCACTTAGAGAAGCAGCTGTAAGTGATCTTGATTTTCTAACAGCTTTCGACTTAGGTGCAAAAGCGGCTAGAGATGGTGCTGAAAAGACAAAATCAATGGTTGCTAAAAAAGGTCGTGCGAGCTATGTGGGCGAGAGAAGTTTAAATCACCCTGATGCAGGAGCAATGGCGCTAGGTATTATTTTTACTGAAGTCTCAAAGGCTTTAAAAGAAAAGTAGAAATGGTGAAGTGGTTATGAGATAATAGTTGTATAACAAACTTTTCGTAACGGTTATTATGAAACCTTTGTAGAGATACAGAGGTTTCATTTGATATAACTGAAAAACGTTATCGAGTCGTATGATTCTTGGGGGGGCATATGAAAAAAACATTTAAAATAATTGGTATTGTGATTGTTGTGTTACTGGTATTAACAGGTATTTGTTTGTTGACTTTAACATTAACGGATTATAATCCTGAAGCAGTGATTGATTTAGAGGTGAGTTCTAATACCGAAGAAATCATAGATCTAAAAGATACCTG
>JABXKX010000490.1 GCA_013619035.1 Peptostreptococcaceae bacterium | reverse complement strand
AGTTAACGTTGTAACGGGTATATATTACATTGTAATAGTGCGTAAAATTAACGTTGACAGTTTATGGAATTTTGATTCTGTTTAATGTCATAGAAGTTGAAGCATTAAATTCTCTTAGATGGTTCTATTGTGTTGTTTTACTTGCATATTTGCGGTTACATTTTGAGAGTTTAGTAAGTAGCTTGGATTAGGTACATTCAAAAATATAACCTAAAAGTGGTTTAAACAAATTACAAAATAATTGATAGTGAACACAGAATTAATAAATTCTCAAATAATGATTTGAATCCATAAATAATAAGTGACTTTTGAATTTACCAGTTGATGAGAGGAAAACTTAATAGCATAAATGAACTGATACCTGTCTACTTGACAGATATCAGTTCATTATGATGTCATGGGTCTTGTATTATTGTTGAGGGTGATATTACAGTTACTTAAATAGAAATAGAGTAAATGACTCTATCTATGGTAATATTTTTTATTTTCAGTAAATCGATTATAAATTTATGTTGTTCAGAATTTCTAGAATCACCAAATATTCTTATTTTAGGTCTAAGAGGATAATCGGGAGCATTTTCTAAAACAACACCTCTTTGGCCATTAGATAATAAGACATAGGTACCAACAGGATACGGTATAATTTTTCTGACAAATACATTGGTCAGTTCGAAATCAAATAAAGTACTTGCATTAGCCATTAAATATTCAATGGCTTCAATTTGCGAATGAGCTTCTCTATAACTTCTATCAGACGTCATCGCATCATAAACATCAGAGATCATAAGTATTTTACTAAGAGGATTAATATCGTTTGAAGTCAGGTGTTTTGGGTAACCACTACCATCTAGTCTTTCATGATGTTGCAAAATAAGATTCTTTATATGAGCATTGATGATGGTATTGTCGTTGATATAGTTATACCCTATATAGGGATGTCTTTTGATTTCGTTGAATTCAGCTTCATTAAATGAATTAGGACTATTTAACAACTCTGAACTTAGCCAGTGGTTTCCGATATCGGCTAATAGAGAGCCGTAGGTTAAGTTTTCTAATTCCGTTATTTTAAGACCGATTTCAAGCCCGATAATAGCAGATAAAACAGCGACATTAACAGAATGTTCATAGTAATAATCCTGAGCATTTTTTATTGTCATCATGGAAATATTAGTGTTTTTAGATTGCATAATTTCTTGTATAAGTGATTTGGAAATACTTTTAATATCTTTGGCCAGATACATTCCATAATCACCATATTTTAATTTGTTTTTCTGTTGTTTTACTTTTAAATCAAATGTTTCGATGCATTTTTTTATGTTGTATACAGAAGCTTGACGTATTTTCGGATTAATAATATCTTTTATTGGTTCACTATCAGAATCTATACTATCTTTTAAAAACATTTCATCTCTAATATAAACTGATTGAATACCAAATTGTTTGATTCGATTAATATTTTTCTCGCTCAGTGTTGCACCAGCAGTCATAAGGATTTGCATATTTGAATTGAAAATGCTAACTGCAAGAATTTCACCGCCAGAAAGAAATGATAAAGGCATAAATCTCATGAAGCAATCCTTTCTCATTGATTGTAAATGTACTAAGGTTATAAGTGTTGTTAGTACATTATGTCTGTTTTATCTTAAACAATTTCATCTGATGTTTTATAACTATTAATATCCATTTGATCCACTTGTAATTTTGCTGTTTCAAAGTAGTTTAGAGTCTCTTCTTTTATAGTGATTTGATCTGTAGATAACAAATGGTTAATCAACTCTTCGTCAAATTCTAACAATGAAACAAACTTATTGAAATTGTTTTCAGTGTAATCATAGAGTAACTCTGATATTTCTGTATATATCCTTAGAAGTTCTCTTGTCCACAGTCCGGCTATGTTAGAAGGTATATCAATTGACCATAATCCTTCGTGATTACCTTTTACTATTAATTCGCAGTAAAAGGTTTCAGTCATCTTTTCAAAAGATTGTGCCATTCTCATAATGACCAAACTATTACCTTCAAAACAGAACATCTTCATAAACTCTGGCCATCTGATCATCTGTTTGGATTTATAGATAGTGATGGCTTCAAAAACTCCATTAAAAACTTTGATGGTATCATTGTTATAATGGTCAAATAGATTGTTATAGTAGGTTTTTAAATCCTGTATATAGTTATCCAAGATGGTATCGATGATATCTTCCTTGGATTTAAAGTGATGATAAAAACCACCTTTTGAAGAGTCAGAAGCTTTGACAATATCTGCGATGGTGGTTTTTTCATACCCTTTGGTACCAAAAAGTTCATAAGATACTTGTATGATTTTATCTTTTAATGTCATAGTAAACTCCTTAGATTGTCAGGCTTCTCTTATCAAACATTTTAATAGAGATCGTGTAAATGACTAAAGCTGTAATCAATAGTATGAAGCCTACAACAATAGAATAATTGCCGTCACCTAATATTTTATTCACATCGACTAAAGAATATAAAGTAAAATATTTTAAAAAGCTTAACTCTTCACTGATACCACTAACCATTTTTACAACAACAAAGATAACTGGAAAGGCAGTACCAAAAGCTAAAGAATTCTTAGTGTCATTGAATAAACATGAGAAGAAGAACCCCATACTGCTAATAACCAACAGGCATAAATAAGTGATTAAATTTAACTCTAAAAACGGTATAATTCTTAACATACCACTAAACATTATTTCGCTCATAAAAAGAGCGACAAGAACATTGATTAATAAAATTACAAATGTTGAAACAGCTAAAAAGATGGCTTGAGTTCTTGCGATAACGATTCGTGAATGTGGTGTGGTTAATAAGTAAGTCATTGAACCGGTATCCACGTGTTTAGCTATTAATTTATTTGATACAAATACAGTGTAAATCATAGGAAATACTAAAAAGATAAAACCATATAAGTAATTGCCTAAATAACCCGTGAGTTCAGTGCCTAGTCCTTCAAATCCAAAGGCTTTTACCATGCTTTCTGGCATCATTCCAAGCATTGCTTGAGTAGTTTCTGCATTTACTGGATCAAACATACCGACTGATATAGTTGTGTAAATGAGTAACATAAAGGTGGTGAATAAAAAGATAGGCCAGTTTGATTTTATGTTTACTTTGAATAGAATTTTACTCATTTGGGACCGCCTTTCCATAATACTTCATAAATAAATCTTCTAAACTTTGTTCTTTCACTTCAAATGAAGTGATATGACATTTGGAAAGGGCTGCAAATAAATGAGCATAATCATCTGTCATAGTAACAATTAAAGTAGAGCCATTTATTTTTTCGACTTCTAATTTTTCGGATATTAGTAAATTGTAGTCATTCATATCCGATGTATGAAGCATAAATGATTCTGTTTTCATCTCCTTTAAAGACACAATGTCTTCTATGGCAACAATTTTTCCGTCTTTTATGATACCAACTCGATCGCATATTTTATCCACTTCCTCAAATATATGTGATGACATCAAAATGGTTTTACCTTTTTTCTTTTCTTCATTCAAGAGTTTCATAAATTTGTTTTGCATCAAAGGATCTAGACCACTAGTTGGTTCATCGAGTATAAGAATTTCAGGATCATGCATAAATGCTGCTACAATGCCAAGTTTCTGTTTCATGCCTTTTGACATCTTTTTAATACGACCTGTTGGATCTAGTTCAAATAGCTCAATTAACTCTTTTCGTTTAGATAAATCTTTAAGACTTTTCATATCACAAAGAAAATCTAGAAATTGCACACCAGTCATATTATCAAAAAATGCTATTTCACCAGGTAAATACCCAATGTTTTTTTGAAGTTCTGCAGATTCTAAACGACAATTAATACCGTTTATAGTAACAAGACCTTCAGTTGCATTAGAGAAGCCAAGGATGTTTCTAATTGTTGTTGTTTTACCAGCGCCATTTGGACCTAAGTAACCAAAAACTTCCCCTTTTTTTACTTCGAAACTAACATTGAATATACCTTTTCCAGAAGGGTATATTTGAGTCAAGTTATCAATTTTTATCATATGATCTCCTTTTCCTACAGACACAGACCGACCGTCGGTCTCTTGTTAAATATATACCTCAAATTTAGATTATCAAACATCTATAGTTATTCTTGGCATATGTATTTGGAATGTTTCATGATAAATTTAAGGAGTTGAAAAATAACACTTGATATAAAGAGGAGAATATAGATGAATGAGTGGATAAATAATATAGTTGATGGTATGGAAATAAGAAAAGATGAAAGTGTTTTATTACATATATTCGGTGAAAGAGAAACGAATATAGTACCAACACTTGAACAAGAGATCATAAAAAAAGGTGGATTGGTCTCTACTGTATATAGATCAAGAAGTGAAATTTTAGAGAGGTATCAAGGTAATTATATACCAAACTATGAAGCGTATGACCTATGTGAAACGGCTATAGATGTTTTCTTTTATGGTATAGGACCTGATCCTGAATTTCCAAAAGATAAGATAGACGATTATAGAACTGAAATGATGACGATTGTAAAAAAACTAATATCAAAAGAAAAGTATATTCAACTTAGATTACCCACAGAGGAAAATGCGATGACTGTTGGTCTGCCAGTAGAGTTATATAAAGAAATGTCATTAAAAGCCATGGCTATTGATTATTTAGCGTTAAAAGAAGCCGCGTCTAAGAAGGTTGAAGAGCTAAAAGATGTGAAAAACATTCTGATTCAAACGAAAGGCTGTGAACTTCAGTTGAATATTGAAGGACGTTCTTGGTATAAAGATGATGGACTTGGGGATTATCCAAGTGGCGAGGTTTATATTGCACCGAATGAATCCAGTGCTAATGGTTCAGTCTTTGTATCCAAGTTGATTGTTGAAGGAGAAGTGTTTGAGGACTTTGTACTTAAATTTAAAGAAGGTACTTTGATTGCCTGTTCAGCAGAGAATCTATTTGATTATATTAAATCAGCACCAGGTGATGCTTTAAAAATAGCGGAATTTGGAATTGGACTTAATACCAATATCGATACTTTAACTGGTTATGCATTATTTGATGAAAAAGCAATCGGTACTGTTCATATAGCAGTAGGTATGAATCATGCTTTTGGTGGATTGAATCATACACCACTTCATTTAGATTTTGTATTAGATGCAGAAATAATATACAACCTGTCTCTTATACACATCTCCTAG
>JABXKX010000457.1 GCA_013619035.1 Peptostreptococcaceae bacterium | reverse complement strand
AGATGTGTATAAGAGACAGATATTGCTTTTATGACATGGGTTATTTTAAGCAATACAAAAAACTTCTCTGAAAGTTCGATGAATTTTGACTCGTTCTATAGTTATGCCAGTGGTGGTGTTTTTATCATGTTATTTATGATGGGCTTTGGTTTAACTAAAAAATCCAGTATTTATTTTAAGATGAGTGATATCAATATACTGTTTACATCACCGATTGATCAAAGAAAAATTTTAATGTTTACTTTGCTAAAAAGGATACCGGTCTATTTATTAACCAGTCTTTATACGTTGATATTTTTGTTGTCTATAGTGATTAATCTTTATCATCCAACAATGGGTGAAATTCTAATCACTTGTTTTGGCTATACCATGGTTTTCTTAGTATTAGAACCTCTTGGTTTCTGTATTTTTGCCATTGGTACTAAACTTCAGCGTACAGATGTAAATCAGCGATTTTTGAAGATTTTATTTGCTGTTATAGCAGCTATAGCGGTGATTCAAGTTGCTTTAGCCGTTAAAGATCAAGGCCTTAACGTAGCAACTGTTATGGGTGGACTAGGTAGTGATAATCTAAACTGGTTACCGATTATCGGTTGGGGTAAACAACTGACATTAACAGCACTATATGGCATCACACCCATGAGTTATGTGTATTTAGCATTGATGATTGGACTTTATCTAACCTTGGTATTATTGACGTACTTCTTAGGTGATGATTATTATGAAGATGTGATTCAAACCTCTGAAGAAAGAGATGTGATTATAAAAAAAGCAAGAAGTGGAAAAATGCAGTTTAGTGGCTTCCATTTTAAAAAGAAAAAGATTAAAGCTAAAGACACTCAAAAATATGCAGGGGCAATCTATTGGAAACGAAAACTGATCACGATGAAAACCGATATTAGTGTTTTCTTCTCAATGGAAACCATTCTATGTTTGGTACTAGGAATAGGGTCATCACTTTTAATCAATGGCGAATCACAACCTTACAGTGCAGTTATTGTTACAGGCATATATTTCTATATGAAGTTTTTATTCTCTATGAACACAGCTTTGGATCAAGAGCTTAAAATGCATTATTATTATACACTACCAGATACTGCAATTAATAAAATGATTTCAGTAACTAAATTAGATTTGATAAAGTTTTTCATTAATATCTTGGTGTTGGTTGTTTCGAATATAATCATAAGTCAGCATATTTCTTTAACATTAGTTATATTGCCATTTGCAGCAACGATGTTCTATACTATGATGATGATGTCGAGTTTTCTTATGAAACTGTTTTTCTCAACAGAAGATTTTAATAGATTGTTAGTTATGTTTAAAATGCTTCAAATGATTATCATATTGTTACCATCTATAATTACAATGATAATCCTTGGCATCCTAACAAAATCAATTTTCTTTGCACTTCTAGGCAGTTTTATTGTGAACTTAATTTTAACAACTGTTATTTTAGGCATGAGTGATGTACTTTTTAATCGACTTGAATTAAAGTAGTTTTAATTTGTTTCGGCATCCGATATAATGTACTTAAGATCTGTGGACAAAGAGCTGATTCTATTAAAGAAATTAGAATATTAGGTTGTACCATTGACTTACTGATGGAACAGAACCGATGGTTAAGTATTTAATAAAGCCATGAAATTGAAAAGGCATTAAGACCAAACCAACTAGAAAATAGTTGGTTGTGTTTATTTAACATTATTAATTGCAACTTTACAGGGGGACAACATGGGAAATTTGGATAAAATATTTGAAATGGTAAAAGAGTTTGATGAACTCTCGGTAGAAAGATCACGACTTGCGTGGGTTCAATATACTGTTGGTTACGACTTTGGTTTAGAGGACAGCAATAAAAGAATAAATGAGTTTTTACAAGATAAAGAAAGATATGAATTGGTTTTAAAACATAAAGATATGACCTTAGATGATGATGATCGTCGTAGAATAGAGTTGGTGTTTAAAATATTTGAGCCGTATCATAAATCAGATGAAATCAATCAGTTGAATGAAGAAATTCAGAAGAAGACCAATGAATTATCTATGATTTTAAATACCTTTAGATTTAAGCTAGAAGATAAAGAAGTGACTTCTGTGGAATTAACACAGATCTTAAATAATTCAGAAGACAGAGCATTAAGAAAAAAAGCATATTTGGCTAAGAATCAGATCAACAAACCAATGATTGATGCAGGTTTCTTAGAGCTTGTGAATATGAGAAAAAAAATGGCTAAGTTAAATGAGTTTGAGTCATTTGTTGATCTGAAATTGTATCAAGAAGATTTAACACGTGATATTTTTGCAACTTGGAAAGAAGAAGTCAGTGAAATATTACCAAAAATGAATCAAAAGAGACAAGAGTATGCGAAGAAGTTTTTAAATGATGATACAATTTTACCATGGGATGAATCTTATGTGTCTAATAAAATTGCCACTTCACTTTCTAAAAAAGTAAATATGTTAGAGTATTACACACATGTATCTAATTTGTTTGAGAAATTTGGATTTAACTTAGAGGACTACAATATTACATATGATGTCTTCTCTAGACAAAATAAGTCAGAATGGGGTTATAACTTCCCGATAGAAATTGCTAAAGATTCAAGAATTTTAGCAAATGTTAAAGATAGATTCTACGAGTATGGGGTATTACTACATGAAACAGGCCATGGTGTTCACTCGTTTTTAAAAAATCCAGATGAAATCTTGATGAATATAGGTGTTAATGGTATTGTTACAGAAGGTATAGCGAATTTATTTGGTTCTTTGTTATTGGATGAAACCTTCTTTGGTACTTTCTTTGACGAAGATTTAGAAGTGGCAAGAGCAGAATTTAAAGAAATCAAAGAATGGAATAAAATGAATGCTCTAAGAACGGTTTCTAGAATATTATTTGACCAAGAGTTCTATCATACTGACAATCAATCTTTAGAAGATGTCTATGAGATGTATTGGAGAATCAATGCTGAAATTCTTGGTACTGAAAAAGGCGATTATGAGCCACCTTGGGCATTTTTAATACATCATACAACACATCCTATATACCTACATAATTACTTTATGGGTGATGTGACATGTGAAATGCTTTCAGGTGTATTCAAAGAAAAATACAATGTTAAACGTATTACAGAAAAACCTCTTGAATTTGGAACATTTTTATATGAACAAGTTATAAAACCATCAGGACGTTATAACTATAGTGAGTTATTTGAACGTATCAGTGGAGAGTCCTTCTCACTGAAATACATTAAATAGTCAAAGGCATCTCTTAGAGATGCCTTTTAAAAAAAGGAGATCAAATGTTAGAAACTAAAAATTGTTGAGATGTTGACGTAAAAGCATCAAGTTTTGATGATAAAAGTATCATGTTTGAAGTGACAGCACTGCATCATGAAAATGTATCTAATGATAGGATAGAACATGCTTTAGAAGGCATGTATATGAAGTCCAAATTGTCATTTGGTGATACAATTTCTAATATGGGTGTTAGATTTGGTTTGAATAGAGATGGTTATATGGTAAAGCCAGGATTGTATGCACTTGGTCAACCGACAAAAGACTCTGATATTATTGTGACATGTAATTATAAATTAACGGTAGATCGTGTTAGATCAACGCTTAAAGGCGACTATTGGCTGTTGATTATTGATACAAAAGGCATTAATGTATGGTGTGCTGCAGGTAAAGGCAGTTTTGGTACAGCAGAATTGATTTATGCGATTAATAATTATAATTTAAAAGAATATGCATCCCAGAAACGTTTGATTTTACCACAACTATCAGCACCAGGGGTACAAAGTCATTTGGTCACCAAAGTAACCGGTTATCAGATTATTTTCGGTACGGTTAGAATAGAAGACTTAGAGACCTTTATAAATCATGATTATAAAGCTTCTAAAGAAATGAAAGTAGTAACTTTTAAATTAATAGATAGAATGATTTTAACGCCACTTGAAGTAATTAGAACATGGAAAATAGTCTTACCGGTCCTGTTACTGGTTATGATTTTACCATTTATGAATTACAACCATTTAGTAATGTTGATGTTATCCATTGTATCGGGTGCCATTTTATTTCCAATGATCTTACCAATTAGAGCGTATAAAATGTTTTACAAAAATGGTATTTTGATAAGTTTAGCGATTAATGGATTTGTCGCTATCAATCATCTCTCTTTCTTTATGGTGGGATGGTATATTCTCTGTAGTGCTTATTCCGGTTATTTGGCGCTCAATTATACTGGTTCTACAACTTTTACTTCTCTTTCTGGTGTTAAAAAAGAGATGGAAGAAGGGGTACCTGTTTTGAGTGTGATCTGTATTATTTCAGGTGTACTGCTCATCCTTGGTTTAGTGGAGGTGATGCTATGAGATATTTAGAAAATGTTGTCACGTTGTCATTTAAGAAAAGCAAATGTATTGACTGTATGAGATGTGTTGAGGTGTGTCCTCATCAAGTGTTTGTTATGAAAAATACAATAAAACTTGATGAGAAAGACAAGTGTATTGAATGTGGTGCATGTCAGATGAATTGTCCAACTGAAGCGATAACAGTTGATGCTGGTGTTGGATGTGCCTCGGCGATTATTACGAGTTATCTAAAAAAGTCAAAGTTTTTAAGTCGTTTTATAAAAAACGACTGTTGTTAAAAAAACTTTTGATAAATCGGCTCATAAGTCAATCGGTCGTGAACTCTATGGCTGCACATTAAAGCCACCGATTCAACTTCTAAATTGAGTGGGGGTAGGATGAAGTCTTCTAAAGAATGACTGAGAAGGACTTGTCTGCCTAAAGTAATATGAGCTTGATATTTTCTTTTGTCACATTCTAAATCATAAGTACTCATCAAGAGGCGTATATTTTGTACCAATTGATTAAGTGTTGTATTTTTTTCCAATCCGAGCCATAGTATGGCTCTATTTTTTTTAGGAAAAGTACCCACATGAATAACCTTCAAAGTCGGCTTGAAAAGAGGCAGTTCATCAAGAATATTTTCGTAAGTATGTAAATCAGCAACTTTTATATCACCGATGAACTCTAAGGTTAAATGAAAATTATCAGTTTCGATAAATTTGCCTTTTGAGGTATGATCGATAAGTGTATCTCTGTATAGAGCTAATTTTTCCTTGGATTCTCTTTTAAGTGTTATAGCATAAAATACTCTCATAATAACCTCCTTATCCTATTATATC
>JABXKX010000385.1 GCA_013619035.1 Peptostreptococcaceae bacterium | reverse complement strand
AAATACATAAATCTGATTTTTCTGTAACATTTTTGTCGGTTTAATGACATACTCTTTATCTGAAATCTTGTCAATTTCAAACGCTGTAACAGGTTCAATTGTTAGATTTTCCTTGATAGCTTCTTCAGTTACAGCTTCAGAAAAACTCATATTAAATTCAGAGTTTTCTAAAACACCGTAGTCACTTGTTTCTACTGCGGTAATTATAATTGTTTTCTTATCATCAACACCATCTACCACAGGATCTTCTTCAGTAGCTACCGGTGGATCTTCTACATCTTCAGATTGGTCTTTTGTAACATACCAAATACCTAAAGTTGCTATGACAGCAACTAAAATCAAAACCATTATTTTCTTCATCTCTTATCCCCTAATTCCATTGTGTACTTTCTCATGTTAAACCCCATTTTTTGATAAAACATAATCACTTCTTCATTGCCTGCAGCAACATCTAGAGTAACGCAGCGAACCTCTTTCGATTCAAACCACGTTATCATACGTTTCATCAAATATTCTCCTAAACCCATACCTCTTAAATCATCATAAATATAAACCGAATCTATTTCTCCAGCGCCCTCTTTGACACTGCCTAAAATATAACCCAAAGGTTTATTACTCTGACATATTACTTCTAATCTATAATCATCAACATTTTCAAATTTTTTAATTCTATTTTCAAATGTCCGGTTTAAAAATGCGTCTTTGTAATGTCTAGAATGATTCATATAGTGTCTATTTAACGCTTCCCATAAAGGTTTAATGACGGTTATGTCTTCAACTTCTCTGATATCTAACATTTTATCCTCACTTTTCGGTAATATTTGTCATTTTTATTTTATCCCAGCCATCTTATATATACAACAAAAGAATAGGAATTAACCTATTCTTTTACAATTTGTTTATTTACTTTTAATAAGTACCACACTAGAATATCTAGGCAGATGTAAAACGTTATCTAATATATCACATTTTTCATGATAATAAAGTGCACCATCAATTTTTACCTTTAAGTTTTTAACTGGAATTAATTGAGTGGATTTACACCCATTGTGTATGACTTGTATAATCGGTTCATCCGTTTTGAAAGGGCTCGATATTTCATAACGCACCACACCTTCAATATCATCAAACATTCTAATTGCTTTTTTTATCGCTTCTGTTTCTGTTAATTGAAACACCTTTTGAGATTTTCTGAATTCAATTAATGCTTTTGTAAAATCAAATACATGTCTATGATCTGCCTTATAGGACCAGTGCATACGATTGACATAATAACCACTTTTATAACTGTTGTGATCCCCATATTTACTACGAAGAAACTCAGTCCCCGCTTGTAAAAACGGTATACCAAATGACAACAATATCATACTGAGTGCTAAAGCATTCATATTCTGTTTGTCTTCAAATCCACGATGTTGATCTGTCTTGGAGATCTTATCCATCAAAATCAAGTTGTCATGACTCGAAACATAATTTATACTCTCATCTGCATTTTTAGCAAATCCAACAATATCATCATTAAATGTAATACTGCCATAACACCCTGCATAAACATCTTCTTTTCTATATTTCCCATGTCCGATAAATCCTAAGTCGCCTTCATCGTTGCTACCCTTTATGGCATTTCTATAGTCATCATTAAAAAGTGCCATGTTCATGTCTCTCTGACGCCCTTTAAGTAATTGTTTCTCATGTTCTAACCCTGATGGTCCACCCGTCCACGGTTCTCCATATAGGAGGATATCAGGTCTTATGGTTGTTAGTGTATCAGACATCTCTTTAATGAACTTTTTATCATAGAGCCCCATTAAATCAAATCTAAACCCATCCACTTGGTAAACCTCAAGCCATAGCTTTAACGATTCAATGATGAATTTCTTTACAAAAGGATGTTCTGTATCCAGTTCGTTTCCACACCCAGAACCATTTTGCCAATTCTTTTTATCATCAAAACGATGAAATACATAAGGCATCAATCTATGAAAATTAGAAGTTCCGCCAAAATAAGTATGGTTATAAACCACATCCAAAACAACGAATAGTCCTGCTTCATGCAAACTCTGGATAGCCTGTTTCAATTCCAAAATTCTTGATTTCGGATCATCCGGATCAGTTGAATAAGACCCTTCTGGTGCATTGAATAAATAAGGATCATACCCCCAGTTATAACTGGTTTCATCAAAATCATTGGCTGTAATAAAATCAAATACAGGCAACAAATGAACATGCGTCACCCCAAGCTCAACCAAATGATCAATTCCAATTTTCTGACCTTTATATTCCAGCCCTCTTTCGGTAAAAGCTAAGTATTTACCTTTATATTCAAAAGGCATATGATTACCCATAGAAAAATCTTTTACATGTACTTCATAAATAATCGTCTCTGCTTTTGAGATTGCTTGTGGTTTTTTATGTTCTAAAAAACCTTCTGGAACTATTGATTTGGCATTCAAAATAGCACCTTTTGTACTGTTACCACTTGTTGATTCTACAAAAGGATCAATAACTTCTAAGTGGCCATCTAAACGGTAGGTATAAAACTGCCCTTCTAAATTTTCTTCTAAAGACAAATGCCATATGCCCTCTTCATCAACTGCCATGGGATACAGCTTTCTTCTAATCGCCTTTGGTGTTTTATAAATACATACTTCCACAACTTTCGAAGAAGGAGACCATACAGAAAACTCTGTATGACCTCCAGTAAGTTTTACACCGTAGTCATGATTTAATATTTTTTCATTTGCTTGTGTTTTTTTCATAGTCACTTCCTACTTAGGTACACGGTCAACTTCCCAAATACCCGATGCATATTCCTGAATCGTTTTATCACTTGAGAAAACACCAGATTGGGCAATATTTGTAATCACCATTTTTAACCAAAGTGCTTCATCCGAATAATACTCTCCAATACGTTCTTGAGCTTTTGCATAAGAGTCAAAATCTTTTAAGACAAAGTATTCATCATTATAAACAACCGAGTCGTATATAATTTGGAATTCTTCACTGTCCACTCCTAAGAATCCATTGGTTAATTGCTCTAACACTTCTTTTATCCTATCATCATTTTCTATGATATGATTTGTCTTATACTCATGTTTATCATATAGATCGTAAACTTCTTCCTCCGTTAAACCAAATAGTACAATGTTGTCATCGCCAACCTGTTCATGTATTTCTACATTTGCACCATCTAAAGTGGCTATCGTCACAGCACCATTCATCATAAACTTCATATTGCCCGTTCCAGAAGCTTCTTTGGTTGTTGTTGAAATTTGTTCGCTGACATCGGCTGCTGGTATAAGGATTTCTGCTAACGACACACTATAATTTTCTAAGAAAACAACTTTTATTTTATCTTTGATTCGCGTGTCATCGTTCACAACATCTGCTACTGTATTGATGAGTTTAATGGTTTGTTTTGCCATATAATAACTCGGTGCAGCCTTTGCTGCAAAGATAAAGGTTCTAGGTACAAAGTCTTCATCCGGATTTTTTAGAAGCCTGTTGTATAGATACATAATGTGTAATATATTTAATGTTTGTCTTTTGTATTCATGAAGTCTTTTTGCATGAACATCAAAGATAGACATTGGATTAACCACAATATCGTTATGTTCTAAAATATAAGCGGCAAGCGCCTCTTTATTTTTTTGTTTAACCGAATCAATTGCTTCTTTAAACTCTTGATCATCGATGTAATTCATCAATTCTCTTAGTCTTTGAGGATCACTGATCCAATAGTCACCAATATACTTAGTAATGACTTTTGACAATCTAGGATTACTGTTAATCAACCATCTTCTATGGGTAATGCCATTGGTCTTATTATTGAACTTCGAAGGCATAATATCATAAAAATCTTTTAATTCTTTATTTTTTAGAATTTCAGTATCGAGCCTTGCAACACCATTGATTGAATGACTGCCAACAATCGCTAAATGCGCCATTCTAACTTCTCCTGAACCAACAATCGCCATTTTATTCACTTGTTCTTGTGTTTTATGGTAAACCTCAAATAATTCCAAACAGAAACGTTTGTTGATTTCTTCTATAATCATGTATATTCTAGGTAATAACCTTGAAAACATTTCAATAGGCCATCTCTCCAAGGCTTCAGATAAAATCGTATGGTTGGTATAAGAACATGTTTTTAAAACAATACTCCAAGCTTCCTCCCAACCAAAGCCTTCAATGTCCATTAGAATCCGCATCAATTCAGGAATTGCCATCGACGGATGGGTATCGTTGATATGAATACTGATATAATCATACAAACGATCCAGTGGTTTATTTAGTTTTCTAAACGATCTGATAATACCTTGAATCCCCGCTGATACGAAGAAATACTCCTGCTTCAGTCGAAGTATTTTACCTTCATCATAAGAATCATTTGGATAAAGCACCTGCGTGATAGACTCAACGTCATACTTTTTCTTAAAGGCATCCATATACTCACCTCTTGAAAATGTGCTGTAATCAAACTCTTTATTAATCGCTTGAGCAGACCAGAGTCTTAATGTGTTTACCGTACCGTTTTTATAACCAACAACGGGTGTATCATACGGTACTGCTAAAACTGGGGTTGTATTTTCAAGACAGTATCTGCCCTCTTTTAATTGAACCTCTCCATAATAATGTACTTCTACAGCTTTATCCGCTTTTTTCACTTCCCAAACATTACGGTTATTCAACCATCTATCTGGAAATTCCACTTGATAACCATTGATAATCTTTTGTTCAAACAAACCATAATTGTACCTTATACCACAACCATGTCCAGGAATTGATAATGCAGCCATCGAATCTAAGAAACAAGCAGCCAAACGGCCCAAACCACCATTACCTAAACCTTGGTCTTTTTCAATAGAAGCAACATCTTCTAAATCAATACCAAGATCATCTAATACTTCTTCAGCGATAATCTTCAAACCACTGTTGATTAGATTGTTCATCAGAAATTTTCCTGTTAAGAATTCTATAGAAAAATAAAATACTTGTTTGGATGTTTTATCATCATAACGATTATTGGTATCAATCCAATCATCCGTTGCATATTCTCTTACTAAACTTGCTAAAGCATGATATTGATCCCATCTGGAAGCTTCTTCTATTGTCCGACCACTTTTTGCGGTTAACTTTTTTAAGTAGTCTTCTCTAAACTGCTTTTTAGTAATCATAGTTTCCTCTATTCTAATA
>JABXKX010000142.1 GCA_013619035.1 Peptostreptococcaceae bacterium | reverse complement strand
GGATAACTATTTTCAACTAGAGCCAGTTCCTCTGAACCTGCTATTAATGCACTCATAAACTTTTCATAGGTCAAAACTTCACTCGACAATATGCCACTGACTTCAGCCATTTTCTCGTTGTCATTTTCTAGATAGGCATCTTCAAGTTGTTGAGCATAATTAGCGATTAACATGGTTCGCATTCTCTGAGATCCTGATATATTAATTGCCGCACCAAAATAATCCATACTCGAACTCTTAGCTACGGAATAACCAATCCCTAATAAAAAAGGCAATAATGAAAATAAAAGAATTAATACGTTCCTATGTGCCACTGACTTTTTAATCATTAAACTGTCGAGTCACTACCCGACTTCACCTCCCTTTTTATTATTATTTAAGAACAAATCACGATATAAGATCATCAAGTTATAATACATATATTATACCCATAAATAAGACGTTTAATTAGTGATCTATATTGTCTTCTGTTTTGATGTACAAAAAAAGATGTTAACATTATAGTTAACACCTTCTATATTCTCATGCCCAAAATAGAAATCTCTTGATTGGAGATCTCCACTATTTTCTAAAACCTATCAACTCTATTAAAATTGTTTATAAAGGTATTTCACATCGTCAATAACTTCCCATCCAGTTCTTTCCCAAAACTCTCTTGAACCTGGATTTTTAATGTTAATGAATAAAAAACCTGTTGTGATACCTATATTTTTTAATTTAGACAATGATCTGGTTTCCATCATACGGCCAATGCCACAGCCTCTATGTTTTACAGCAACAGCAGTATGATAAATAGAACCTCTTCTACCATCATGTCCACATAATAAAGCACCCAGTAGATTATCTTCTAAATCATAAACAACCGTACTAAAGCCAGGATTTCTATCTAAATAAGTTTCTAACATTTCTTTTGTATCAAATCCAGATGAATAACCTGCATTAAAAGCTCCTTGCCATAAAGTAAGACATTTCTCCAAATCTGTTTTTTCCATTTCTCTAATAATCATATAGCCTCCGTTATTTAGTAGTTTATTTCTGTGAATATCCACCCAGATGTCCGAGTTGCATTTTTGCTGATTTGAACCAATGCATGCGAGATATCAAAATCACCATGTACCAAAACCGCCTGTTCTCTCTCAAGAAGCGAACCTGCAGTTTCCATGAATACTTAAACGACACTCAAAATACAGCTTACCTATCTCATTATAATTTGAAAATGAAAATTAAACTATGAATACAATAGCTTTAACCAATCTTGTATGATACAACTCTCTAATTCGGGAATTACAAACTTGAATAGCCTTAAATGAAAGTCTACTCATTTTCTTATCCTTGTAGAGAATTGATAAAGGATCCTTCTACGATGAGCATTATAATTTTATTAGTTCATGATCAGTTTTTATCAATAAGATGCTCTCTTTTTAAGAGAGAATAGTGTACTTGATCATACACCTTATCAGCAATCCAATAATGTTCTCTTATACAGCCATCCATCTTAAAATCATGCTTTTCTAATAACTTTATCGAGCCTATATTATTAGAAGCTGTGGTGGCATACAACTTATTTAAGTTCAATGTTTTGTTATTAAAAACTTGGTTAATAAACAAAGCCACCATATGATGTCCATACCTTTTACCTCTATGAATTTTAGGCAAGTAATATCCAAACTCTGCACTAGAATTTCTTGGATTATAATCAAACAATGTGATTTTGCCTAAAACTTCTTTTGTATCACTCATCTGTAATATATATGCCTGAACACCTGTATTTATAAGATGTTTCATAGCTATAATATAATCCTTTAACGATCCCATTTCCTTAAGTGGTCTACAGGTATGATGATCACGATTTTCTTCTTCTATATTCCAGTTATAAAGAAGTTCAAAGTATTTAATATCATCATCTTTTAATTTAATTAATTCGTATTTTTCCATTTTACATCCTCATCTGCCACGTTCTAATATTTTCTAAAGTTGTTTTTCAACTAAATGCTGCTCAGCGCCATCATTTTCTTCATAATAAAGATGACCTTTATCAATATAACCTTGTTCGACAAACCATTCTAAAGGCCCATTCGGAAAAGCAACCTCCTTTGACGTTACTGCATATATTTTCTTATACCCATCTGATTTCAACTCTTTTTCCAATTTCTCTAAAGGATGACTCTTATAATCATAAATTGGATCTGATAAAAATACACAGGTCAAAAATACTGAATCAAGTGATTTGGGAATATCATATGGAACCGCTAGTGTTGGGATATATTCTACACCACCAACACAGTCATTTTCTACGTAATGAAGTACACCCAAATGCTTTAACTCATAGTCTGTCATGACCTGATTCAGCCACTTACTTTTTTCTTGGAAACTACTTTGACATTTCTTTGAACAACATAGTTTTTTGATGTCCGAAGAAAGAGTTGGTATGAAAAGCTTCAACTCACCTTCCACTCTTATGTTTTCACTTCTAACAACATAAGGTGTTCGTTGAAGTGTTTCTCCTTCAAGATATTTTACAATCAACTCTTCAGTGATTGGACCTGTCCATCTAAGTTTTTTATTGAATATTGTAAATGTTGGTGAATATATATTGAGTTCTTTGACACGATCTTGATGCTCACTCATCTCAATATAATTCACATTAACATTATATTTTTCTTCTATTGTTTTCAGTACTTTCATATTTGAATAATTATGAGGACATTGAACACCCCAATAGTAAAAATCTATCATATAGTCTCTTTTCTCTTATAAAATCTTCTTTGGCTTTTTCTTAGTATTTAACAGTAAGATTAATGACTCAAGATCTGATTGATCTAATATTCTAACCCACATCCATCGACCGTCGTGTAACTGTTCTGTCGTATCAAATACAGTCATGATGTTTTCGTTTATTTCAGATCGCATCATTTCAAGATTATCAGCTTCTTTTGCACCTAATACGATTAATATTGAAAAGGCATCTTCTTCAGGAAAGAAATAACAAAGTGTTTTACCACTTCTTCTGTAACGAATGGTCCAACCGTACTTTTTCGTAAAGAAAACCAATTCCGGTTTAAAATCATAGTAAGCTTTCACGTAGGTGTGTATTTCATGCCACAATTTAGACCTACTACCAATGTACTTCTGTATTTGTGTATCAGTAGGTGTTTCTTGTTTATTTAACAATCGATCATATTTCATGTTTCACCTCAATCATTATAATTAAATATAAATCCTTCTAGTTAATTTATATTTTGTACTATGTTATCATCTGGTGACAATAAGAAGATATCAAATATCTCTTGACTATGCTTTTTAAATACTTCTATAATCTCGGGATCAAACTTTATACCAGAATTATCAACGATGAAATTCACTGCTTTTTCATAAGGCCATGCGTCTTTATAGGATCTTTTATGAGTTAATGCTTCAAAGACATCTATAACACTTGTCATCCTCGCTTCAATCGGTATAGCCTCACCACTTAATCCTTCTGGATAACCTGTACCATCCCAATTTTCATGATGAGATCTAACCACTTTATGTACTGTTTTGGATAAACTATCCTCAACATTGTCAATAAATTCGAATTTGTCCGTTGTGTGAGATTTAATCATCTGAAATTCCTCAGCGTTTAACCTGCCTGGTTTGTTTAGAATATTGTCTGGAACAAATATCTTCCCGATATCATGAACGGAACTTGCAATTGTAATATGGTTCAGTTTTTCGTCATCATATCCATACAAACGAGCCATATACGTTGTGGCATCAGATACTCTCTTAACATGATTGGCTACAAATTGATCTCTTTTTTCTATCAACTCACCAAGGGAAATTAACAGTTTTGTTTTTTCTTCTACTCTTGCATTGCTTATTATAATCGATTGTAATGCAGACAAAAGATTGATTATGTAAATACTTAAAAATTCTTTTTCAACAATCTCTTCACTTGTTTCAATATATATATAGCCATTACAATCGTGAGAACTTTCATACCTAACAATAATCATATCCTCAGCAAATAAAATATTTTCTTCAGAATGAGTAGCAAGCACTAAGTTTTCTAATACGACATCACTAAGAGTTGAATCCTTTACTTTAAATCCAGCTTGAGTTTGATATCCATTGGTTACATATTCACTTGAATCTACATAATACGTATCCTCATATTGGATAATACTAACCACTTCGAAGGTTTCATCATTTAATATTTTTCTAAGATGATATACAAATTTCTTAAATAAAAGGTCCATATTATGTATGGATGATAAAGTTGATATACAAGATAACAACTGTTTTAAATGCTGATTCTGATTGAGTATGCTTTTATTTTGATTTCTGATAATTTTTCTACTCAAGAGAATTGTAATACCAGAAGCTATAAGCATTGCAATTAAGGTTGCTATCGCACCTTTAAGAGCCTTTGGTATATAAAACTTCGAATCGCGATTAAGTATATTATCCAAACCTTGGTAATACATCGACTCCTTGTCAGCTTTCAAATCCACGAGATGTTTGTCTAACGCACCTAACAAATAATTATTGGAAGAATCTGCCGTGATTATTTTAAGGTCTATCGGATTAAACTGAATTGGCGTTAGTGATAAAGACAAATTCGGATCATGATACTCACCATATAAACGACTGACAATACCAGCATCCAATACGCCTTTTTCTAAATCAATTAACATCTCTTTTCTACCAGGATATTCTTTATAATCAACGTGTAAATTAAAAGATTTCAAGATATTTTTTATCCCGTTTTCACTGTCAAAATGCACATCACCAGTCTCTACCCCAATTAACTTATCTTCTAGATCTAAAAAGCTCTCAATTGTATGTTTGTTATTGGTATATACTTGTCCCCAGTTGGTATAGACCGTTTCTGTATTGTATGTATATTTTTCGGCTCTTGCTTCTGTATCGGCTATTGCCAATACCAGATCGAGTTCACCATTTTCTAGTTTTATAAAGTTTTCACTGAGTGTATTTAGTTCATATTCAATATTTAAGTTTTCTTTTTCAGCAATATAATTCATAATATCAACAAAAAAACCAGTTGGATTGCCATTTTCATCTATACCAACTAAGGGCAAATTCTCATAAATGCCTACTATAACAACACCATCGTCATCTGATGATAAGCTCTCATAATTACCAATTACAATATTACCATTTTCTCCAAAAGAAGTGACTACAAATGTCATCATCATACAAATCAATAA
>JABXKX010000403.1 GCA_013619035.1 Peptostreptococcaceae bacterium | reverse complement strand
TTATGGCAATTACCATATCTATTAAGAGCTTTTCAAATTAATTTTTACATTATTAAAAATAAATGATTTATGAAATCGATTTCACAGAGCCATCTTTGTAGATAACGTTGATTAAGTATCTCAACTGTGGTATAGTTTTGTCTTGTGTGTCACAAATAAAAAAGGAGAAAAAAACTATGTACTTATTAAAACAAAAAATGACATCTTCTCTTAAAGATAACATTTTATCCGGTTTAACAGTTGCATTAGCACTTGTACCAGAAGCAATTGCATTTTCATTTGTAGCTGGTGTTGAGCCGTTGATTGGACTTTATACAGCATTTATTATCGGACTTATTACAGCTATTATTGGCGGTAGACCTGGTATGATCTCAGGAGCAACAGGTGCTATTGCAGTTGTTATTGTTGAATTGGTTATTTCACATGGTGTTGAATATCTATTTGCTGCTGTTATACTCATGGGAATTTTACAGATTTTAGCCGGTTTATTAAAACTTGGGAAGTTTATAAGATTGGTACCTCATCCAGTAATGATTGGATTTGTTAACGGATTAGCCGTTGTCATCTTCGTCTCTCAATTTGAACAATTTAAAGTAGGACATGAATGGATGAAAGGTCCTGAATTATTTATAATGATTGGTCTTATTCTACTTACTATGGCAATTATCAAATTTTTCCCAAAGATTACAAAAGCCGTACCTGCTACTTTGGTTTCAATAGTTGCAGTAACTGTTTTGGTCATTGGATTAAATATTGATACAAGAACGGTTGGCGATTTAGCAGAAATTTCTGGTGGTTTACCTAAGTTTCATTTACCAAGTGTTCCTTTTAACTTAGAAACACTAAGTGTCATTTTACCGTATTCTGTAGTAATGGCAATTATCGGATTAATTGAATCATTAATGACTATGAGTTTAATTGACGAAACAACTGATACTAGAGGACATGGCAACAGGGAATGTGTCGGTCAGGGTATTGCAAACATGGTTTGTGGACTATTCGGCGGTATGGGTGGTTGTGCTATGATTGGACAAAGTATGCTTAATATCCAATCAGGCGGTAAAGACAGAGCATCAGGTATTGCTGCAGCTCTTTCGTTATTAGCTTTCATCTTATTTGCTTCAGGATTAATTTCAATGATTCCTATTGCAGCACTTGTTGGGATTATGTTTGTTGTAGTTATAGCTACTTTTGAATGGACATCAATCAACATGCTTAATAAAATTCCAAGAACAGATGCTTTGGTTATTATTGTTGTTACAGTAGTAACAGTATTTACAAACTTAGCAGTTTCTGTTGCTTTAGGTATTGTATTATCAGCACTAGTATTTGCATGGGAAAAAGGAAAGAAAATTTCTAAAACTATTTCTACTGAAGAAGATGGTACAAAAGTCTATTACTTAGATGGACCATTGTTCTTTGCTTCTATTAAAAGCTTTAATGATTTGTTTGAAGTTCAAAATGACCCGAAAAATGTCATTATCGATTTTAATAATGCTCATGTACACGATCACTCAGCTATTGCAGCTATAGATGCATTAACAGCAAAGTATTTAGAAAACGGAAAAGAAATTCATTTAAGACATCTGAGTCCAGAATGTAGAATCTTAATGAGTAATGCTGAATTCATAGAAGTTAACATCTTAGAAGATCCAAAATATCATATTGCTTCAGACAATTTAGCATAAAGTAATCCATCCCTAGCGGGATGGATTTTTTAATAATGATATATTTTCTCAGGATCTAAAAATTCAATTAATTCGGTTATTGCAGAAGAAGCCGTTTTTAATTCTTCTTCAATTGTTTCAATTCCTTTAATCTCAAGTCTTGTTTTAGGTCCAGTTACTGAAACTGCAGCAACAATATGATTATTATGTAAAATAGGCATCGAAACACAATAGAGTCCATACTCATACTCTTCATCATCATACATAAATCCTGTTGATTCAAATAATTCAATCTGCTCTTTAAGCGCTTTGACACTCGATAATGAATTAATCGTACGTTTCTCACAGAGTTTGCTCTCGAAATAATTTTCTAAATCTTCATTAGAACGTTTTGATAAAAATATTTTACCTGAAGCAGAGCAATTTAAAGGACTTAACGGAATAAGATTTGACATCATGCTCGACTGTGATGTCACTTTTTTATAGACATTTAAAGAATAATCCTGATGTTCTATATTTAAATATACACCCTCCCCTAACATTTTTGACAAATCATCCACTATTGGTTTAGATATCTCAACTAAAGATAAATTTGCTGATACCTTCGCACCATATTTAATTAGAATCATCCCCAATTTGTATTGATCTGTATGATATTCTTTTTCAACAATATGCCATTTTTCAAGTGTCGTTAATATTCTAAAAACAGTAGCTTTGGGTAAATCTAAATCGCTTGAAATCTTACTTACACCAACCGTATCATTTCTATTGTAAAGATAATCTAAAATTTCTCCAGCTCGATCTATCATCGTATTAATATTACTCATATGCACCTCTCTTTATAAGTAAATTATATCATATCAAACTATGCCTGAATAGCGCTTTCTTGAAACGACGTTTCAAAACTACTTGCATAGTGGTTTTTTATATGCTAATGTTAATTTAGAAACGGCGTTTCAAAATAATTAAGGGGGATTTATGGAACAACAATTGAAAGACTCAAAAAAGAAATATACAACAAAGCATGTACTGAAGTTCATCATACCGTCGATTATTGGTATTATTCTATTCATTTTACCACTACCATGGGGAGGTGGATCTTTAACCATTGGCGTTGGGTATATGGCTTCATTATTCAAATCGAGTTATGGACATCTACTACCAGCATTTATGGTTTACACAGTCATTTTAAGCGCAATTTTAACTATTGGTTTTACACTTATCAAACCCAAAACAATTAGTAAAAACGAATTTTTCAAACACTTATTTATCGTAACACCTGTAACACTACTTATCAGAACTGTAGCAGCGATTTTTGGGATCATTTTCTTAACTCAATTAAGCGGTCCTGGCTTTGAAATGATAACAAATCCTAATACTGGTGGCGTTGTTATCAATGATTTATTCCCAACACTAGCCACATGGTTCTTCTTCTCTGGTTTCTTCTTACCATTGTTAATGGAATTTGGATCAATGGATTATTTAGGAACTTTAATCAGAAAATTTATGAGACCATTATTTAAAGTCCCAGGTCGTTCAGCTATTGATGCAATTGCTTCCTGGATCGGATCCGGACCTGTTGGCGTAGTCATCACT
Organism: Peptostreptococcaceae bacterium; assembly: GCA_013619035.1. The sequence continues at coordinate 1,970 of JABXKX010000403.1, read as the reverse complement.
GACAAACAATATAGAGAAGGTTATTATACATCACAAGAAGCTGCTATAATTTCTGTATGCTTCTCATTGGTTTCATTACCATTTGCAGTTTTTATTGCTGAATTTTTAAATATTACTAAAAGTTTTATCTTATTCTATGGAACCATAAGTTTTGCTTGTTTTGTAGCGGCTCTTATTTTACCGCGTATATATCCACTTAAGAAAAAATCTACAACATATATGCCAGGTGTTACCGTTAATATAAATGAAGATGTTCCTGCAGGCACATCCGTTCATGATTGGGCGATAGAAAAAGCAGTCGAACGTGCAGAAAAAGCACCTTCATTATTAGGATTAATCAGTTCCGGTCTAAAAACTGTTATCGATGTGTATTTCAGCTTAATGCCAATTGTTTTATTATTAGGTACTATGGCATTAATAGCAGCAGAATATACTCCAATATTTACGATTCTTTCAAAGCCATTGGTACCGCTATTTAATTTAATGCAAATTCCTGATGCTTCAGTTGCTGCTTCTGCAACAATTGTTGGATTTGCAGATATGTTTTTACCAGCAATATTTGTAAAAGGATCTGAATTTGAAATTACTAGATTTATTATTGGTGCCCTTTCATTTACTCAACTCATATACATAACTGAAACCGGTGCTATTATTTTAAGATCAAAAATACCAGTAAAGTTCTTTGACTTACTTATTTTATTCTTGGAAAGAACTTTAATTACTCTGCCAATCATCGTCTTGATTGCTCATATGATTTATTAAGGAGCGACTATGAAACATCCATTTATATCTAAAAGGTATTGGAAAGACAAAACTACAGCCATGGGGACTGTTGATGAATTAGCAAAACTTTATGATAATGTGATTGATTTAAGTTTAGGTGATCCTGATCAAACGACTCATTCAGGCATAATTGATTATGCTTTTTCAGAGGCACATAAAGGTCATACGAAATATACAGATTTTAGAGGTGATCCAGAATTGAGAGCAGAGATTGCACTTTATTATAAAGATGCTTTTGACGTTTTAATTGAGGATAGAGAAATAATGGTATCCACTAGTGCGTGTTTGGGCATGTACTTAGCTTTAGAAGCAATTCTAGATGATGGAGATGAGGTCATTATTCATGCACCTTACTTCACACCATATTATCAACAAATTGAATTAGCGGGTGGTGTACCAATAGAATTAAATACTTATGAGTCTGATGGTTTTCAAATCAATAAAGATCATTTAGAATCCATTATAACAGAACGTACAAAGGCAATTATAATCAATTCGCCTAACAATCCGACTGGTGCTGTCTTTGATCAAACGACTTTAGAAAACATCACATTATTGGCAATTAAATATAATCTAGTCATTATTTCAGATGAAATTTATGGTGCTTATACTTACAAAAAGCCCTTTATTTCTTTAATCACTTTTGAAAGTATTAGAGACCGTTTAATTGTATTAAACTCATTTTCAAAAGATTATACTATGACAGGCTGGCGTATTGGTAATATTATTGCACCTGATTTTATTATAAAAACATGCCAATTAATCAATGAAAACGTTGTTTTCACTGCACCGTCAATATCTCAAAGAGCAGCCATCTATGCCTTACGACATAGGCATGAAATACAGCCACCTACAATAAAACTTTATAAAGATAGAGTTCATGTAGCATACAACTGTATTCAAACAATTCCGTGGATGGATGTATTAGAACCTGAAGGTACCTTTTACTTATTTATTAATATCACAAAAACTGGTTTAAGTTCTGATACGGTTAGCAAATTAATTCTTGAAAAAGCTCAAGTTCTAACCATACCAGGTAATGCATTTGGAACTTGCGGTGAAGGCTATATAAGAATTGCATGTACTGTTGATGAAAAGATATTGAAAGATGCATTCAGAAGAATCAAAAATATAAATTTATAAAATAACCCCTCTGAATTTCAGAGGGGTTACTTCTATTTAATATC
>JABXKX010000555.1 GCA_013619035.1 Peptostreptococcaceae bacterium | reverse complement strand
CAATTCGAAATATAGTAGTGATGTTTTAAAAGAAAATGTTAGGTTCTTGAAAAATATTAAAGAAGATAGAGAATCTGAAATATTTATTGGTGGATTAATGGGGTGCAAAGGGGACGCTTATAAGGCGACTGATGTGTTATCAATTAAAGAAGCAGTAGATTTTCATTCTTGGCAAGCAAACATTTTATGTGAATCAGGAGTAGATTTTCTATTTGCAGGAATAATGCCAGCCTTAACTGAGACAATAGGAATGGCTAAATCAATGGAAATGACCAAATTACCTTACATAATAAGTTTTATGATCAAAGAAGATGGAAAACTCATTGATGGTACAACAATACATGATGCAATTACAAAAATTGATGAGCAAACGAATCGCAATCCGATTTGCTATATGACGAATTGTGTACATCCAATAACATTAAAAAAAGCATTATCTCATTCATACAATGATACTGAAACTGTACGCCAACGATTTAAAGGCATACAAGCAAATGCATCATGTTTATCTCCTGATGAATTAGATGGAAGTGATTTATTAAAGTCATCATTATCACAGAGTTTAGCTTCGGATATGATTAAGTTATATGAAAACATAACACCAAAGATATTTGGTGGTTGTTGTGGAACTACAAATCTTCATATTGAGATGATAGCAAAGGACATCAAAAACTATGTAGAAAAAAAATAGTCCCAATTAATAACTTAAATCTTCGTCTAACACGACATCTAGCGCAAGGGTCCACAGAAAACCGATATGACTTATGGACCACATTGTCCAGATAACTTGGGAGCAAGTATTTTGGTGAGAACGTAGAAATGTAGAACTAAGAATGTGCAGAATCAGGACGACGTCTCAGATGCACTTCCGTTATATGAAAACCTATTGGCACTTTGACACATGAGTATGTTGTGTTTGAATATTTTGCACAGTATCTTTGAATAACAATATTTAATGATTTGAGTAAAGGAGAAGGGATTGATGAAAAGAATTTTAGTAATGGTTTTACTTGCGATTCTACTTGTATTATCAGGTTGCTCTAAAGAAAAGGATAATCTAGATCAAAGTATTATAATGTTGGAAGATCAATTAGCTACAGCAAATGAAAGAATAACTCAGCTTGAAATTGAGTTAACTGAGAAAAATGAGAAATACAAAATATTAGAATATGAAATGAAAAATAATGAGGAATTGATTAAGAATCTCACAGATGAAGTAGAAAGTGCAGAGAATCAAATTGAAGATCTCGAAAAGAAAAGCAAATCACTAGAATATGATTTGGGAGATATCGATTGGAGACATGATGAGCAAATCAATTACTATCTTGGACAGATAGAAGAATTTGAAAGACTTTATGCAAACCATCCAGCTTTAAATGACATATACCACATAGAAATTGTTAAACCACTATTATTAGATAGTGAGAAGCTTGCATTGACAGTTGAAATGGCTGATGGAACAAATACCACTTGCATCCTAGATGAGGACTGTAATCTCGTTGCAGCAGGTACAGAAACATTGGTCTATGCTGATTTAAGTACTACGATTGACTTCTTAGACTCAATTATTGAATCTAAACATTCTTATACCATTGAAATACTATATAGTATAGATGAAACAACAGAAATTATTAGAGTTCATAGAGTGAAAATGAACTAACCTTAGAATGAAGTTTACATAAATCTTGAATCCAATTGCTTCAATGAATATCTAGAATGAAAATTGAAAGTAATAAAGTTAACGTTGGGTATGGTTTAGAATCATAATGGATTTGACGAGTCAGAAATTCGACAAGTACTAGTTTCTTAACTGGGCGAAGACTATGTCTTCTGCTTGTGTATGCCCTAGTTAACCGAGTCACTGACTCATTAGGTCTTCACAAGCTCACAACCATAAGCAACTGCAATGTAGCACTCGAGGTCATCTCAAATGCGCTTCCTTTAGCTGAAATCTTAAATATTAGGAGGATACTTTGAAAACTAATAAAATTGTAATGTTGATGATCGGTATGATTCTTTTATTTGGATGCAGTAATAACACACAGGATGTAGATCAAACTGAAGAAAAATATTTAACTTTGCAAGGTGACATTGATTTATTAACTACTGAGATTGAGAACTTACGAGAAGAAATGTCAACTATATCTGATGCAAATGAGTTTTATCAGAAAGAAATAAAAAGATTAGAATCAAAAGATAGTGAACTCATGACAATTATTAAAAATAATAAATACGATTTAAGCCAAGTTGATATTTTTATAAACTATCTTTACAGACAATATGGTTTTTCACAGAGTTTTGCTAAAGCATCCGAAGAATATTCAGAAGTTTATGGCTACATCACTGAAATTAATGATGAGAATAGTAAAATTTATATTGATGAATGTGAATTCTTAGGACTAGATGATGTTGAACGATTAGAAGAATTAGGATTAGATCCTGATAGAGATTTGCCAAGTGCTTTCTATATACATAATCCAGATGAAACTCCTCATTCATATGAATTTAATGAATCTACAAGATATGTTATATATACATATTATGATGAATATAAAGAAGAGTTAGTAGAAAAAAGTCGATTCTCAAGTCGGATACCAGTTAAGTACAGATTTTATTTGCTAAAAATATTTAATAACACAGTTTTAGAAGCTAGTGAAGTCTTAACACCATAGATTCAATTAATTTTAGACATCAGCTAACACTACATCTGAGTAGAGGTCCACAGATAATGTGAAAGTATGAATCTACTTAAGCCACTAGTACAAAAGCCGTACTAGGACATATACAAAACTTTGTACTTATGGACACACTCGTTTCTTCACTGGTCGGAGACTATGTCTTCTGCTCGTGTATGCAACCTAGCTAACCGAGTCAATGACTCATTAAGTATTCGTAGGCTCACGACCATGAGATTTCAGTTGTAAGCTAAACGGCATCTCAGATGCGCTTCCGTTAGCCGAAATATTTAAGTAAAGGAGTAAACTTTGAATTTAAGAATTAATAGAAGATTAAAAACATTGTTATTGTTATGCATATTAATAACTTTGATATCTTGCACTAAGGATATAACTAATGAAATTGTAGATGAAAATAATTTAGATGAGAATTTGGTTAGTCAATGTATTTCGGTTTCACTTGAATTTGAAAAGCTACAAGACATTGAACTCAGGACCGAATATATAGACACCATAGTTGTAGGGCAAGCAGCATATGCATACTTACTAGATGAAAAGTTTAATTTATTAGAACATCCTAATCAAGAATATATAGGAAGTAATCTAATTGATATTACTGGAGAGATATTTGTTAATCCTTTAGATAAATTAGTAGAAAATGAAAGTCATTTATTTTATAAGTATGAGTTTGATAATACTGAAAGACTCATTTTCTTTTATAAGGCGGGGAGCAATCATATTTTCGTAATAACAGGATTAGAGACATATAAATAATCCAAATAAAATATAACGGCTAACACGACATCTGAGCAGCGGTCCACAGGTCCGAGATGATATGAGTTAGCTTTAATGAGAGCATCCGTATTTATTACTATGGACACACTCGTTTCTTCATTGGTCGAAGACTATGTCTTTTGCTCGTGTATGCAACCTAGCTAACCGAGTCACTGACTTATTAGGTGTTCGCAGGCTTGCAACCAGAGAGTTCGTTGTAAGTTCAACAGCATCTCAGATGCACTTCTGTTACGCGCCATTAGATTTTAGACTTAAAGAGGAGAAGATTATGAACACATATATATTGTTAAGTGGATTTTGTTGGGATAATGGATTTTTTAAAACTTCTGCAGCTGCAATAACAAAAGTAATTGACGATACAGAAAAAGTACTTTTTATTGCATCCAGAGGAAATACACATAAGAAGAATGATGAAAATGTAAATCGTATCAATAGTTGGTTTGCAAAAATAGGTATAAATTTCAAAAATATTTCTTTAATTGATGATAGAAAATCAGCAGAAGAACAACAGGCAGAAATTATTGTAGCTAAAAATGTTTTCTTAATGGGTGGAGACACTTTAGCTCAAATAAATACTCTAAGATCAAATGGGTTAATTCCATTATTATTGAAACATCGTTATCCAATAATGGGTATGAGTGCTGGTGCTATCAATATGGCAAAGAGGTCAGTACTTCCTTTAACTCCAATTAGAGATCGTTCTTGGGTTTTTGAAGGAATTGGTTTAGTAAATGTATCGATAACGCCACACTTTGATATAACAAGGAAAAAGCATATAGAGTCTGAAGTTTTACCGATGTCGTATGAGGGTACTATTTATGGTCTTGAAGAGAATGGAACTATACTTATTCAAGGTGACAACATTGAGTATTATGGTACTATATATGAGATATCAAAAGGAAGAATAAGAATTATTAATGAATAGTGAATTGTTATTCATAGTTTATAAGTTATCAAAAGTTCTCTGAATGAATTAATCTAAGATACATAAAACCTGTTGATTGAAGTATCAGTAAAAGAAACCTAGATGATCAAAAGAAAAAAAATTTTAGGAGAAGGATTTTTCTTAAGAAATTGGATTTCAGTATTTTTTTTGAAGCATCAAAGATATAAAACCTAAAGATAAAAAAGGATTAAGTCTAAAAAAGTTGAGGACATCAATTACCGGAATCGAATATTTTGGATTTACAAGCGTACGCGCCATGTAAAAATCAAGATTGCAGGAATAGTGTTTGTTTTATGATGTATAGACATATTTATGATTATTAAAAGAATGAGGTGATATATTGAATTTGAGAAGAGCAAAAGCCAATGAAGTAGATGTGTTAAACAGACTAGCGATTGAGTCGGAATCATACTGGGGTGAAGATGAAAACTATATGAACTTATTCACCGAAAAGTATAAATTGACAGAGAATATGATTAGTAATGATTATGTTTATGTTATGGTAGATAACAAAAGATTAATTGGTTTTTTTGCAATTTTAATAAATCAAGACATCCCAGAATTAGAATTGTTTTATGTAGAAAAGTCAATGATAGGTAAAGGATATGGTACCTTGTTATGGACGAATATGATTAGTATATGTAAAGAAAAAGGAATAAGGAAAATAGAATTTGTAGGCAGTAATGATGTATTGGATTTTTATATAAAACGGGGTGCCAAGGAAGTCGAAAAAATTGAATCTGTCTTGAAAATTGGAAGAATAGTATCTAGATTAGAGTTTGAAATAGCATAAACTAATCTCGAGGGAGAATGAATCATAAGAGAAATACTGCCAGAGGAGCAATC
>JABXKX010000586.1 GCA_013619035.1 Peptostreptococcaceae bacterium | reverse complement strand
TGGTAATACTTATAATGAGGAGTATGGATGGTCGTCCTTTGTGTTGGATGCAGTAAATGTAAAATATGAAGTAAGTGGAAGTCAATCTAAAACTGTAAGAGTTTATGCATACGAAATAGCAGCAGAAAATCAAAGATTAATAGAAACGAGTGTTGGTGAGATTGATCTTGATTGGAATGAAACTTCAGTAAGAATTGACATAACGGATTTAAAAGATGCACCATTAAGTAAAATATTAAATCGTATTGATAGTGCTGCACATATAATGAATTCATTATATCCTCTAATCGATGGCTTTGAAGCAACTCACCATGAATCAACCAATGATGTCTTAAGATGGGATAATGAAGGATGGGCTGGTGAATATTCTATAAGTAGTTCTAAGTATAATAGTAGCAACAGTTTCCTACTTGAGGGGAATGATGAAGGTATCACATCAAGAGGTTTTGAAGATGTAGTTGCTTCTTCAGAAAACTTTACTTCTGTTATTATTGCAGGAAATGAAGTAACATGGGATGCAATAGCGGTTTACGGAGAGTCAGTAATTGAAGGTATTAAGAAAATGGATGGTCGAAGTAGTCTATGGGGAAGACAACAAAAACATTTGATGAATGAAACAGTAGGGGGTATAACTAGTAAGGTTTCAGTTATTGGTACAGTTTATGATATGGTTGCACCTGCAGCTGTTGATACTTACGAAAATTATGTTAATGATGCTGAGGTATCAGAATTTGTTGCAGATGCTGGTGTAGATCTTGCTATTTCAACAGCGGTAGTTGTGTCAAGTGCGAAACTAGGAGCTCAAGCAAGGGCTCAATATGATGGACCAAAAGGTATGTTAGCAGGTGCTGTGGCAGGAGCTGGGGTTGGACTAGTTAGTTTGTGGGCGATTGATACAGTTGAAGGTGTAATTGAGACTGGTGAGACTGTTCGTGAAACTCTTCAATATGGTGCTAAAATGCTATATGAATGGTTTGTTAAATAACATAAAGAAGGTGAGACAATGAAGAAGAATAATCGGAAAAGTCAAAATATATCAGAGAAGAAGAGCGAAAAGGAAATAAAAAAGAGTGTGTCAGACTTACTCTATCCACTAATTCTAATAAATACTATTTTTGTAATGTACTCTTATAGAACAGGTCTAAAGTTACCAGTAATAGTATATTCAGCTATAATTATTTCGATTTCAATATTTTTAGCTATTAGAAATAGGCTGTCAATGAATTTAAAGAGGAGTGCGTTATATCAGAGTGTAATTTTGGGATTTATTGCATCTACTTTCGCTGGATATGCGCTTGTAATGAATAGTGAGTATTTATCAAGAGGATCTCTTGATGTATTATTGCTTATTGTAATTGGTAATATTGTAGTTACATATTCATCTATATCTAAATTTAGGAAAGAGATGAAAGAAGTGCAACAACAGACTAATCAAAGAAATGGTTTAATATTAAGTGTTGTACTTGCGGTTATACTTGTTGCAAGATTAACTATCGATGTTTTTAGCCAAGATACTTATAAACTTGTACTTCTTTTGCTATCGATATCACTATCCTTTCTTTTAGCACATATTAGTATAAAAGCATACAAAAGATACTTGAATTATTGAAAGTAAATCTGGGCGGGATTCCCCAGTGCCTAGCGAAACAGCAACCACCTGAAGCTGTTGAAGGGCGGATAAATCTGAAAAACTGACTGGTACTCTTTGTAATGTTGATACAAGAAAATGGTTCTTGTCCAAACTAACATCAATACCAATTAATAAAGTAGCCAGTAATTTATTATTCAACTTGTACACCTCCTAAATTGTTGGAGACTAAGTGTGTTCCTAAACCATAAGCTTGAATGAAACCTCGCATTTAAGCAGTTATTATATATCTTAATTGCTGTAAATAACATATAAGCTGTAGCTTCTTCACTGAGCAAATTTTGTTTTATGGTAAGGCTGTTGCTTACAATGCATTCGAGATGCAAGGAGTAAAGCAGTTACTTAGTACCTAATTAATAGGTATCCCTAGGAACACATTATTAGAGGAGTGATGTGTTGAGAATAGCAGAGAGTATTAATAAAAATAACATTACAGAGTTTGATTTTGTAAGATTAGAGCATTGGGATGATTTTGATATTATTGAAAATATAATAACTAAGAAACTTGGATTCTTGAAATTTGAAGAACTAGATGGAGTAGCTATAAGAATACGAGTGTTCTCAAAAGATAAATTCAAGTTCATATTGATGCATGATGACCATGTAGGGAATTGTGCGTTTTGTGAAATGGAAAGTGATGTCGATAAGCTGAGAATTCTTACTCAAAAGATAATAGAGATATTGAAGTCATTTTAATGGTGATAGACTTAAGTGGTCTGTCGACATTATTTTCTTTTGGGTGGGAGTCACTAGTGCCTAACTTAACCAATACCATAACTACTTTAGATGTTACCCCCATTAGCACCACCTGATTATGAAGTCTCACTTTCTATGATTATCCCTAGTTACCATCGTGTATTAGGGATTTTCTTTATACCTGTTTTTCTGAGCCACTTGAAAAAAAAGGTTTCAATAGCAAAAGATTTATCAGTAAAAAAAAGAATTTTTGTTGCAACAAAATAAACATTAGTTACAGCATAGAGTGTGTAAGGCATCTGTATTTTAAAACTCAGGTGTTAACTGATGATAACACAAAGTATACGAAGGAGAACGAACTGTGATTCAGCAAATAGACTGTTATCAGCAGGTGGTCAATCATTTGAGTATGATACTTCTGGTAATATGACGAAAGCATCATCACTTGGAGAATCGACTGACTATACTTATGATGGTAATAACAGATTGATTTCTGTGAACTTCTCAAATGAAACTTATGCAAGTTACAGTTATGATGGTCTTGATCGTTTGGTTAGAAGAGAAACTTCAAATTATGATCCTAAGATCTTAGAGGGGTATAACGACTCAGTAGCAGTTTATAATGACGCTGCAGAGAGCTTTAATAAAACGGCTTCAGAGAACAATGGAAAGACTGAAAAGGAAAACAATGGTAAGTCTGATGAAAAATCAAATAATGGTAAATCAAATAATGGTAAATCAAAAGAAAAGGATATACCTAAAGGTTTAATTGGTAATGAAAATGCCAATGCAAATGCTTATAAGAAGTATGAACTAAACATAGAAGAACCGAATTTACCAAAGCAAGATGTAGAGAGTGAAAGATTTGATTATCTAGGCACTTCAACGCTTCAACATAAAATCTATTCAGATTCAGGTTCACCAATGAATGAATATTATCATGCCAATGGTGAAGTAGTCGCACAGAAAATGTTTGGATTAAAGGGCAGAATCACACCGGGTCAAGAAGAAACAATAAAAACCAATGGTGGTCTGATGTACTATGAGTATGATGGCTTAGGTTCTGTAACAACACTTAGAAACAAACAAGGTGATAAGATAGAAGATTACCGTTATGATGTGTTTGGAAACATTCAAACTGGTATAACTTCACCCTATAATATGACAGGTTATACCAGTCAGATGTATGATGATAAGTCATCACTGGTGTACATGAATTCAAGATGGTATAATCCTAATGTAGGTAGATTCATGAATGAAGATACCTGGAAAGGTACTTTATCAAATCCACAAACTCAAAATAAGTATGCTTATGTACTTAATAATCCAGTAAACTATACAGATCCATCAGGAAATGTACCAGAATGGGTTAAGAATAGATCAAACCATTCTTACAAGACACATGATACTGGGGATAGTTATATGGGTCATAAGTATGTCTATAAAGGTGAAAGCTCGAGTGGTGGCAGTTGGGATCTAAATTCAACTAGAACATATGAAACTTATATAGAAAAGTCATATAGCAGATCAACTACTACAACGATTAATTACAAGTATTATAAAACTGGTAATACTTATAATGAGGAGTATGGTTGGTCGTCCATTGTGTTGGATGCAGTAAATGTAGAATATAAAGTAAGTGGAAGTCAATCTAAAACTGAAAGAGTTTATGCTGACGAAATAGCAGCAGAAAATCAAAAATCAATAGAAAAGAGCGTTGGTGAGATTGATCTTGAATGGAATGAAACAGAGAAGTCAAAACATGATTATAGTCAAGATGCTAGTACATTAACTCTTGAAATGATTGAGGGTTCATATAGCATGGATGTAGCAAGGGAAAGAGTCGATAATGACATCTCACAAAATTCTGGAACAAACATGTCTCGTATAAAATCTGAAGAATATAAAGGTAAAGTTAATCATTTAGGTTTTGGTATTAGAGTTCAAAATGTTGTAAGTGTATCTTATAATACAAGTTATTACAATGAGAGTGATATATCTGTTAATTTTGGTAATGAGGGTTCTCTTGATAGTGTAGGGCTCGATATTGGTAATATTGTAGGTCTGCCAAATGCGCCACAAATAGTAATAAGTGGAGAAAAAATCAATGCTAACGGTACAATCAGTCAAGTGGATATTGTTAAGACTGAGAATGTAATTGTTTCATCAAATGTTGAATTTACTCAAGGGATTGATATTACTGAAGGTCCATACATTGGTTTAGTAAAGAGTACAAAAACAAGTATTAGAAGTGATAGTGGGAAGTTTGAAGTAGGATCAGAAATAGGTAATGAAACACGTTTGTATCCAGGAAAGTTACCTATAATACCAGCTAAATCACCAGTAATAGTTTCTCCATTAAATAATAGTACTGAAGTTGACTTTTGGAGTTCTACTAAAAAAGCATTAGTTACTGCATCAAGAAAATTGGAAGAAGGTATAGAGAGGAATATGCCTTATATTGGAGGAGCTCTAGTTGGAGGTGTGGTTGTGACCTTGATGGTGAATTCTGGCAGCTCGCCATATGTTAATATGAAACAATAAAGGAAATGGAAGATGAAAAAGATATTAATATTAATTGCATTTGTAATCGTGTTACAAGGGTGTGTTAACAATTTGGGAGATGTTGTCAATGATGACAACATCCCTGAAGAAAATACGATTGAAATCTCACAGGAAGAATATGAGTATGTAGAATTTGAATATGATTATCCGAAAATGTCAGAAGTACCGTCAGAGTATATACCAGACGGGTATCAATATAAAGAAGGAGAAAAAGAAAAATTTAATAATGTGATGAATATAACTGACTACTATATTCGTGCTGATTTAATAATTGAAGAAATTTTAGATGATAGTACAAGCTTACAGTATGAAGCGGAATTATTAATACAATTAATGAATATTTATGGAAAGTTAGATA
>JABXKX010000419.1 GCA_013619035.1 Peptostreptococcaceae bacterium | reverse complement strand
TAACATGGTATATGATAAATTGGGTTATAATGTTCAAGATCTTATTGGTGTAAAGTTAGTAAATATACTTCAAAGAAACTATGGTAATGAAGATATATTCCAAGAGATTTTCTTTAATGACTTGGAATCAGTAGACTTAACATTTGTTACTAAGGATCATGAAAGCGAAGAGATATTTTCTTGTAGTACCAATCGTATTTTCATAAATGGGAAAGTGGTTAAAATCCAGGGTGTATGCAGAGAAATCACTGAAGAACGGTACATTGAAAAGCAGATGGAACAGAAAAAGAACATTTCCAATACCTTAAATGAAATCAGTGAAATTTTAACCCGTCCAGAAAAATTAGATTATCTACTAAAACATATCGTTATTCGTATTGAAAAACTCTTAAATCCACTTGTTTGTACAATTAGAATGGTAGATGATAAAGGTAGATTAGAATTAAAGGCTGGCATTGGTGAATTTTATGGATTGGTTCAAGAAAAATTTTTGGATATTGATAAAGATATTTCTGGTAAAGCTATAAAAGAAAGTAAAATTATAATTATTAGTGATAAGAATGAACAAGATTATGATAATTATCAAGAAGTTTATACAGTAGTTGAACAATCTGCTGAACTGATATTTTTACCATTAGAGTATGATGGTACAACTATTGGTGTTATGTCAATGGGACTTAGAAAGCATTTGACAGAATCAGATTTGAAAATATTAAAAGTATTTACAAACCAAGCATCTGCTGCAATTGAAAAAGCAAGAATGTATGAAGAAATCGAGAGTAATTATTTCAATATAATAAAAGCCCTAGCATCAACAGTGGAGGCTAAAGATACTTATACAGAAAACCACTCAATTAGAGTCGCTCAGTATTCGAGAATGATTGCTGAAGAAATGGGTCTTACGGAAGAAGAAGTAAATTATATTGATATTGCTGGATTACTACATGATATTGGCAAGATTGGTATTTCTGATTTGATTTTAACCAAAGAAGGAAAATTAACAGAAGAAGAGTTTAAACAGATAAAGAAACATCCTTTAAATGGCGGAAGAATAGTTTCGGAGATGAAATTACATCCACATATCGTGGATGGTGTACTTTTACATCATAAAAGATTTGATTTGTTGGGTTATCCGGACATTGATATTGATTCATTGCCGCTTTCTGCTAGAATAATAGGTGTTGCTGATGCTTTTGATGCAATGACGAGTAATAGATCATATCAACAAGCAAGAACCTTTGATCAAGCATTTTTAGAGTTAAAAGCGTGTAGTGGGGAACAGTTTTGTCCAGAGGTTGTAAATATAATGGAACATGTCATAATGAAATTGAGACAAATGGCATCATAAAGGAGATTTAATGGATTATAAAGCATTATACAGAAAATTTAGACCAAAAGTCTTTGAAGAAGTTATTGGTCAAGAGCATATTACCGAAACATTGAAAAATCAAATGTTAACAGAAAATGTTGGTCATGCCTATTTATTTAGTGGTATAAGAGGAACGGGTAAAACATCAACAGCAAAAATATTTGCAAGAGCACTAAATTGTTTGAATTCACAAGATGGTAATCCGTGTAATGAATGTGAAAATTGTTTATCTGCATTGGCTGATAATGCAATAGATATTATTGAAATTGATGCTGCGTCTAACAATGGTGTGGATGATATAAGGGATCTAAGAGAAAAAACCAAATATCCACCGTCAAAAATGAAATACAAAGTTTATATCATCGATGAGGTTCATATGCTTTCAATAGGAGCTTTTAATGCTTTGCTTAAAACGTTAGAAGAGCCACCGAGTTATGTTATCTTTATTTTTGCAACAACAGAGATACATAAAATACCAGCAACTATTATTTCAAGATGTCAAAAGTATGAATTGAAGCGAATTAAGCAAAATGATATTAAGGGATTAATGCAATCAATATGCATAACGAGTGACTACACTTATGAGGATATTGCCTTAGAACAAATTGCAAGACTTGCAGATGGCGCTGCAAGAGATTCACTAAGTATTTTGGAGCAGTGTTTTGCTGCCAATAAGGAAAAACATATTTCGGTAGATGTTTTAACAGATGTATTAGGTCTTGTAACGGAAGAAACTATTTTTTCTATAGTAGGTGCACTTCATAATAAAGATGGTAAAAGTGTATTAACATATTTGAATGATGTTGTTGTAAATGGAAAAGACTTAAAAAGATTTACCAATCAGCTGATTGAGTATTTAAGACATTTGATGCTTGCAAAAATTGCTACTGATATTTCTGCTATGATTAATGTCTCTGAAGAAACCTTACTTAAAGTAAAAGAACAGGCAAATGAAATTTCATTGGATTTATTGATAAGAAGTATTAATATATTGACTCAAGTTGAAGTGGACTCAAAATGGTCATCTAATGCTCGGGTTATTTTAGAAATTGGTCTTATAAAGATGTTACAACCAGATTTAGAAACTTCAATTGAAGCACTTTCACAAAGAGTTGAATCTTTGGAAAAAAGACCGGCACCGAGAATGGTACAACCAGCAACACCAGCAATTGACAACCAACCGAAAGTGGAAAAAACAATTGAAAGATCATTAGAGGTTGAGCCAGAAGTAGAGTCGCCTGTTGAAGTAGAAGAAACACCTCAAGTTGCGTATGACTCTGCTGATGACATATCAAATCAAGATGACCTTGAAGATTTATGGGAAGATGTTCTAGCATATGTTAAGAATGAAAAAGTAGCAACTCATGCATTGTTAATTGATGGACATTTTGAAGGTCTTGTTGATAATTCAGTTTGTATTTCATATGGAGAAGGTTATGGATTTCACATGATTGCGATAGACAAACCAGAGAATAAAGAACTCGTAGAACGTGGAATTTTCCAGGTATATGGTAGACAATTAAGAGTAAAATATATAATAAAGAATCAAGATGATCAAAATTCTAATGAAACTATAGAAACGGATGAAGAAAAACTATATAATTTTTTAGGGGAACACAAAAATAAATTAGAGTTCCAAGACTAAAAATGATAAAATATAAAAAACAATAGAAATGGAGTGACTATTATGGCTAAAGGAAGAAGACCACAAGTACCAGGAAATATGGGCAACATGATGAAACAAGTTCAACAAATGCAAAAAAATATGGAGGTAAAACAAGCTGAGATTGAAGATCAAGAATTTGAAGCAACTGCTGGTGGCGGTGCGATCAAAGTTATTGCAAATGGTAAAAAAGAGATTACTTCAATTGAGTTAAAAGAAGAAATTGTTGATCCAGATGATATTGAGATGCTTCAAGATCTAATTATAGTTGCAGTTAATGATGCTATTTCATCAGCTGAAAAAGCAATGAGTGATGCTATGGGTAGCATGACTGGTGGTATGAAAATGCCAGGATTATTCTAAGAGGTAAATATGAATTTTATAGCACCCGTATCAAAATTAATCGATGAATTTTCTAAGTTACCTGGTATCGGTAGAAAAACAGCTCAAAGATTGGCGTTTCATGTTCTGAGCATTAGAGAAGATCAAGCTTTTGGTTTGGCCAATGCGATCGTTGAGGCTAAAAGAAAAACAAGGTTTTGTTCGGTGTGTTTCAATATTACAGATGTTGATCCTTGTATTTTTTGTACCAATGAAAAAAGAGATCAAAGTATTATCTGTGTCGTAGAGAGCTCAAAGGATGTTATTGCAATAGAGAGGACAAGAGAATATAAAGGTCTCTATCATGTGCTTCATGGTGCAATTTCTCCTATGGATGGCATAGGACCGGATGATATCAAAATAAAAGAACTGTTACATCGATTATCGGATCATAACATAAAGGAAATTATTGTAGCGACTAATCCTACCATTGAAGGTGAAGCAACTGCGATGTATATTTCTAGAATTATTTCACCTTTGGGAATAGATGTTTCTAGAATAGCACATGGTATACCAATCGGTGGTGATTTAGAGTATGCTGATGAAGTAACTTTAAGTAAGTCTTTAGAAGGCAGAAGAAAGTTATAGTGATGTATTAGATATTTAAGGTACATTATAATGAGAAAGTCATTATAATGTATTTTTTTATTTACAGAAAGAAGGACATATAAAATTAAAAAAGTGTTTTGTGAGGACACTTTTTTATAGAAAATATGAGTAATTACGATATATTTGGATATATATTAAGTATATATTTTGGAGGCTAAGATAAAGAAGATGTATTTGGACGCTTTTTCTTCTTTTAGCCAGTAGCGTAACCGGCCAGCAGGCCGTTTTTTAGTTTTTGAAAAAGGAGAGATTAAGATGAAAAAGACTACGAGGTCAATACTATCTATGTTAATGATAGTAATGATGATTGTGATGCTGTTGTCACCAGCATTTGCAGAAAAAGGAGGTAAAAAACCACCACCAACTGGAGATCCAACAAAAGCAATTGTAACATTGGAGTCAGAAATACCAAGTACCGTAGCTTATGGAGAGACCATTGAATTTGTATTAAAGGCGTCTTCTAAAGATGGTGATCAAAATAATTGGAGTGTTATAGGGAGTAATGCAACAGTTATAGCTCAAAGCAGTATTGTAAAAAAAACAACAATTAAAACGACTTTTACGTATGTCAATAATAATGCTGGTTTAGATGAATTTACGATAAGTTATAATGGTACAAAACAAGGAAGTATTGATTTAATTATTGATATTAATCTAGAACCTGAAATTAACAACGCACCAATGTTAACGGAGGTGAATTATAATTTTGATGTTGTTGAAGATATGGTAACACTATTAGATATATCTGCTTCAGATGAAGATATTGAGAGTCTTGTTTACACAGCAATTGGAGAATTGGTTTATGGAAGTGTTGAGATAACAGGAGGAAATATTAGTTATATACCAACTCATAATTTAAATGGTACAGATTCATTTACAATAAAAGTGACAGACGATATGAATCAAACGGATACAGCATCTGTTACAGTAACAGTTATGCCAGACAATGATGCGCCATATTTCGAAGAAAGTATATATCATCTTACTGTAGAACAAGAATCATTTATTCTTATTGATCAAAACGCAATTGATGTTGATTTGACAGATGAATTAAATTACTCAATTGATGCAGCTTCAATACAAGGGAGTCTTGACACAACAAGTTATCCGTTTATATATTATCCGAAATTAGGATTTGTTGGAATTGATTCATTTGATTTAATCGCAACAGATTTAGCTGGTTTAGATGATACGACAACAATTAGTATATTGGTAACTGAGATAAATATTGCACCTGAATTTATAAATTTTCCTTATAGTATAACAA
>JABXKX010000260.1 GCA_013619035.1 Peptostreptococcaceae bacterium | reverse complement strand
TCAGGAGACTCGTGGGCTCGGAGATGTGTATAAGAGACAGGTATTAATTGCAATACTCAATAAAGGTGTTCCATGTTAATAGACAGTGAGCTATTACATTCATAAAAGGATCGGCAACTCTACTATGAACGTGGTACCTACTTCAAAACATTTAGATTGGATTCTAATTGATGTTAAACATGAAAAACGCCTTATTTACAGTATTGTTTTGATAAACAATACTAAATAAAGCGCTACTTTAATAAATAATCATATGCCTATATTCTTCTTAATATCCAACTTATAGTAAGCGTCCAGCATCATCTAATAATCGAACAAACCTCACATACCCGAGTGATTTTTGATTGATCATACCCTGATCATCTTTTATCACTAAAAGTAGTTTCTGTACATCTTCTGAACCGATTGGTATAAGCATTTTTCCGTTAATCGCTAGTTGTTCTAGAAGATTCGTAGGAATTTTAAACGCTGAAGATGTGACTATAATTCGATCAAATGGTGCATGTTCTTCCCAACCATTGCTACCATCACCTAACTTATATGAAATATTATCATATCCAAGAGCATTTAATCGTATTATTGCTTTCTCATAGAGTAATTGAATCCTTTCAATGGTAAAAACATGATCAGAAAACTTAGCCAAAAAAGCGGTTTGATACCCTGAGCCTGTCCCAATTTCCAGTACTCTTGAATCAGAAGTCAAATCCAATACATCTGTCATTTCAAGCACCAAACTCGGTTGAGAAATCGTTTGACCATAACCAATTTCCAAAGGAATATCCATGCTCGCATACGCTTGATTCTTCTCTAAAAACAATCTTCGGTCCAATGTTTTAAAGAACTCTAACAATTCAGTTTTGATCATTGTATCACCTCCACTTAAACTAAAATGATATTACTAATATACCCTTTTTATAGAATATTAACCCGTATGTATCATACAAAACCATCGGTGAATCATTAAAACAAGTCCTATAACATAACAAGTTTTATTAAAAAACCAAGTATCATAAGATACTTGGTAACTGTCTTTAAGGTAAACCTATTAAAAATTGTGTTCTTTCTTAGCTGCTTGCATTCTATCCCAAGTTAAATTAATTATTTAGATGGAATGTAACTTGTAATCTTACCCACAAAATCATTAAAGTTTTGAGTTTGTAAAATTACCTTACCCGGACCTACCAATCTTGTTAGGAATAAACCTTCACCACTGAAGAATATATTCTTGAAACCTTTCATCGTTTCAATTTCATATTTAACAGTCTTTTCAAAAGCGACTACATTACCCGTATCAACTTTAAGTATTTCACCGGCTGCAAGTTCAAATTCTACTTTATTGCCATCTACTTCTAAAAATGCTATTCCTGATCCTGTAAGCTCCTGAAGAATAAATCCTTCACCACCAAAGAATCCAGCACCAATTTTTTTAGTAAAAGCTACTTTTAATTCTACTGAAGGTTCTGCGCATAAGAACGCATCCTTTTGACATAAAAGACCATTCATTTCGTCTAAGTTAATACCTACAATCTCTCCAGGAACCGTTGAAGCAAAAGCGACTCTAGCACCAGGTGCTTCAGCAGTATATGTTGCCATAAACATTGATTCGCCAGTAAATAATCTACCTAAAGACTTACCAAGACCACCTTTCATGTTTGTGTCTGCTTTAATTTTGTCAGTCATCCATGTCATCGCACCTGATTGTGTGTACATCGACTCACCAGCTGTGTCAAACGTTACTTGTACTGCTGGTGAAAAGCTACCCATAATTTCATACTTCATTCTAATCCTCTTTTCGAATAATAGAGTAAACAACACTCGTTTCCATCATTTTAGCATCTCGAATTCTAACTATCAAATTATAATTAAATGACATGTATTAAGAAAATAGTCATATTGTATTAAAAAACGCCTCTATATTCAGAAGCGTTCATTTTAATCTTATTCAGTTTCTTTCCAGTTGTAATACACTTTTTGAACATCATCGTCTTCTTCAAGAGGATATGCTAAACTTCCAGTTACATCACAACTCAATTTACTAGGAAATCTACCGTTACGGAGTCAACGTCCAATAAATTCACAAGTTTATCAATAATGTCTTCTTTGATAGCGGTTGAAAATTGGTCATTTTCTGAACAATCTATTTTCACCAATATGTTATGATTATTAATTTCAATATCATTCACTAATTCCGTACTGACAATATCTAAACCACTAACAGGATTCATCACTCTTTTCAAACGTTTTTTAATTATATCAACGGTAGTGTTCTCTAAATTCTTCAATAAGCCATTACGCTCTTCATAATCTTGAATAGCTGCATGGAGACCTTCAACTGCAAGCACTGAACAATGTACTTTAATCGAAGGCAAGCCTCCTAAAGCATCAGATGCTTGTTGCCATGTAATTTTTTTTGCATCAGTCAAAGATTTATTGATTGCCAAGTCGGTGATAATGGATGCAGTTGCAATATTTGATGCACAACCATAAGATTCAAACCTTATATCTGTGATAATTTTAGAAGTTGAATCCACTTTGATATATACTGCCACCATATCACCACATGCCGGGCTTCCTTCCATAGCTTTCCCATCAGCATCCTCGATACGTCCTACATTGTGAGGGTGAAGAAAGTGTTCTAAAACTTTTTCATTATAGGGAAACTTCATTTTTTCTCCTCCTTACTGATTTGTTTCTTTAACAGTGTTGCTTTTGCCTAGCGGACTGATAATACGAAGTTCCTTAACAATTCTGGCAATTGTCTCTACCAGCTTTTCTATGTTATCCATTGAATTATAGCGCCCTAGGGTAAATCTAATTGAACCATGCGCTCTCTCATGATCACCACCGATACCTCTTATGACATGACTCGCCTCCAAAGAACGACTAAAGCATGCTGATCCTGTACTAACAGCAAAACCGTTTATATCTAAATGTAAAGTCAACGATTCTCCCTCTACATAATGGAATGAGATATTTACATTTTGAGGTGTTCTATTATGCGGATGTCCATTAAGCGTGACATCTGGGATTTCCTGAAGAATTCTCTTGATCAACAAGCGACTCATTTTCTCGAGTCGTTCATTTTCCTCTGTAGTTACTAAATCAATTGCTTTCGCAAACCCCACAGCACCTGGAATGTTTTCTAGACCGCCACGATAATTGAACTCTTGAAAACCACCATCAATAATCTTGGTAATAGGAGTACCTTTTCTAATGTATAGACCTCCTATCCCCCTTGGACCGTGAATTGTATGTGCAGAAATTGTTATCAAATCTACAGGTATCTTACTAACATCTATCGGTACTCTTGTCATCGTATGTGTTGCATCTGTATGAAACAACACATCTCTAGACTTGCATATTTCACCTATTTTTTTTATATCCTGAATCGTTCCAATTTCTTGATTCCCATGCTGGATTGATACCAAAATAGTATCTTTCCTAATTAAATGCTCCAAGTCTTCAGTATTTATTAAACCAACATCATCTACAGGAAGGTACGACACTTCAAAACCTTGCTTTTCAAGTGCTTTTGCGCTTCTAAGTACTGGGAAGTCCTCTACTTCTGAAATGATGATATGCTTACCAACTTTACTGCCCAGTGCTAAAGCAACTCCTTTAATTGCGAGATTACTGGATTCTGTACTACCGGATGTAAATATCAACTCATCAATATTTGCACCAAGAAAATCAGCAATAGATGACCTTGCTTTTTCTAATGCTTCTTTTGCCTCTATACCAAGTGAATATCCAAATTCTGATGTCGCTACAGAATAGGTCTCAAAAAAGAATGGTTTCATCGCTTCTAACACTCTTTCATCCAATCTAGTCGCAGCAGCATTGTCCATATATATTGTTTTATTAAACATTTGATTCTCCTTAAATAAATAAAGTTATGGATGAATTCTTTGCTTCCTGAATGTAAGTTCCAACAGCGCCATAGTCATCAATGATGTCTTCCATCAAATCTGCCCTTGAGACACCCATAATCTCCATAGTCATTTCACATGCTATTATCTTTCCACCAAGCTCTTTAAAGTCTCGAATCAACCTTTCTAATGAGGCGACATGAGCTTTCTTCATTCGATGTTTTATCATCAATCTCCCAAGTCCCAAAAAGTTCATTTTTGAGAGTGGACCTTTAGCCAAACCATTCTTCTTAAGTCTAAGCAAACCCCAAAATGTGAAATATAGAGAAGCCTCAAGTCCCATTGCTATAGCGCCAGTCCCAAGGATTAAAGCACTATAAACCTTATCCAGGTCGCCACTGTGCACGATAATTGTCATTTTTTCTGACATCTCAACACTTCCTTTAACGTTGTATTCTAATTCTCCAATAGTCATCCTCTTCTTTTATTTCTAATAGCTCTAACCCTAAATTGCGAATTGCCATCGGTATCTCTTTCTTTGATGCAGGATGAGTACCTAAAATTTCTATAATATCTCCTATGTTTGCTTTTCTTAGTGCTTTTCTAGTTTCTATCAATGGAACAGGGCAATTTTCACCACGTACGTCTACACTTATATCAGCCATAACCCTTCCTCCTCACTTATCTATATACCCACTTTAATGATAATTATTCTCAATTGGCGAAACATTTCATTATTATTTTAATTTATATTGCTAAAAGTTTATTCAAAAAAAATAGACAGTTCGCACTGTCTACTTAGATTAGGGTAATCTATAATATGTTTACTACTCTGTTTCATCACATTTATGATAAACGTTCTGAATATCGTCACCTTCTTCAAGAAGATCAACTAACTTTTGCATTGACTTGAGATCTCCTAGTTCTGTTAACTCAGTCATTGTTTGAGGTAAATATCTTAGTTCAGACATAGCGAATTCATGTCCTTCTCGTGAAAGAGCATCTCTTACTGTACCGAAATCTTCAATTGCAGTGATGATCTCAAAGTGAGTATCTTCTACAACGAAATCTTCTCCACCGGCTTCAATAACAAGCATTTCTAGTTCTTCTTCATCTACAGTGAGGTCTTCATCTCTGTCGATTACCAAAACACCTTTATGATCAAACATAAACGATACACAACCTGTTGTTCCAAGATTACCATTACCTTTTGTGTAATATGATTTGATATTAGAACCTGTTCTATTTACATTATCAGTTAAGCATTCAACTAAAACTACAATACCACTTGGACAAAAAAACACTTATCTTTATCACAATTCATCGTAATATTTAGTTGTTAGGTTTTCCTTAACTCAACCTTACTCGGTTATGATATATTTCAAGGTGAGTTGTGATATATATTTTTTTTTATGTTTACGTTGTTCTTG
>JABXKX010000413.1 GCA_013619035.1 Peptostreptococcaceae bacterium | reverse complement strand
GCACCCGGCAATAATGGCGATGTATCTTTTTTAATCGCTAAACCTGTTTTTGCATCTACCGCGCAAGCATTGGCCCCTATATTTAATGCTGATGTTGACAGCAAAATACAGTTGGTATATTATAGCTATAACGAATGATAAAATATATCAAATGATATTCTTTATAAAAGAAAATGGTGAAGTCTATGAGTAAAAACACAAAAAAAGAAGACGTAGTAAAGTATATTTTAGACTATATAAAGTCTAATAATCTGTTGGCTGGAGATAAGTTACCAACACAAGCAGAGATTGTGACTACTTTGAAGATAAGTAGAACCACAATACGTGAAACCGTGAAAGAGCTGGAAGGCAAAAAGATTATTAAAGTAGTAAATGGTCGAGGTATGTTTGTTCAAGATCCAAAGGAGAATCATCTTCTTTCTGGCATTGAACTTAAAAAGAAGAAAGAAAGTATGATTGATGTACTGGAATCTCGTTGGGCCATTGAAACTGAAATCATCAGAAATATCATTCATCATGCAGCTGATGAAGAACTAGAACCTATTAAAGAGATTGTCACCATTTTAATGGATCGTTACAATAATAAAAAGCAGCAAAATGATATTGATAAACAATTTCATTATGCGTTGTACGCATGCTGTAGAAATGAAGTGTTAAGGGAATTGATTATTTCTTTAGGATACTTAACGGATGAATTATGGGATTTTCCACTCGGTATAGACGACCCATTTATTGAAACCATTCCGTTACATGAAAAATTATTTGAAGCCATTGTAAGTCGTGATCATTTTAGAGCAAAACACTACAATGATATGATATTCATGATGATGATAGATGAAATCAAAGCTTTCCATAAAGGGGAGGATTAAAGAATGAAACTTGATATTTTAAGACTCAAGAGATTGCTTGAGGATTTACAAAAATTAATTTATAGGTTTGAAATGCCAATAAATCATTTTAAGATACTTGATGATAAGCGTCAGGATGGATACTTATTGGATTCATCTTCATGGCGTGATTTTACAGTAGACGAAAACTGGAAAGCTGAAGATGCTCATAGATGGTTTAAAACGACTATTGTATTACCAGAAGAATATACAGGTGAAACAGTTGTATTCAGAATAACAACTGGTCGTGAAGGACAATGGGATGCTTGTAATCCTCAGTTTTTATTCCATGTGAATGAGAAACTGGTTCAAGGGTGTGATGTGAATCATAGAGAAGTTATATTAACAGATTCAGCAAAAAAGAATGAATCCTTTGACATTGCTTTTCTTGCATACGGCGGCACTGAAGGCAAAGACTTATTGATGCAGTACCATTTAATGGTATTGGACTCAGAGACTGAGGCCTTGTATTACGATCTTAAAATGCCGATTGAAACAGCAGAACTAATCTATGAAAAAGATGCTTATAATCGTATTAAGTTAGTAAATGCTTTGGATCCTGTGGCTGATAGATTAGATCTAAGAAGAACATATACTTCAGACTATTATGATATGATTGCAGACTGTAGAGGCATGTTGAAAAAAGCATTTTATACTGATATCAGTGATCAACCAGTTGTTTATGCAATCGGAAATACTCATATTGATATTGCATGGCTGTGGACAGTAGAGCAGACCAGAGAGAAAGTACTTCGTAGTTATGCAACCGTTTTAGAATTAATGGATCGATATCCAGATTATAAATTTATTGGAAGTCAGGCAATTCTCTATCAATTTGTAAAAGAGCAAAAACCTGATCTTTATGAACGTATAAAAGAAAAAGTCCGTTCCGGTCAATGGGAAGTTGATGGTGGCATGTGGTTAGAGGCTGACTGTAATATTCCATCTGGAGAATCCCTTGTTAGACAATTTCTTAAAGGTGAAAGATTCTTTGAAGAAGAATTTGGTATTAGAAGTAAAACCTTGTGGTTACCGGATGTATTTGGTTACAGTGCGGCATTACCTCAAATTCTAAAACAATTTGATATACCTTATTTTGTAACCACGAAATTGGCTTGGAATCAATACAATCAACTGCCAAATGATGTCTTTAAATGGAGAGGCTTGGATGGCTCTGAAGTCTTAACCTTTATGCCAACGACAACAGATTACAATAAGAATTTAGGTAATAATATTAGTTTTACCGATACGAGAAACACGACCACTTATACAGGTATCTTGGATCCTAATATGACGCTTGGTACATATGAACGTTTCCAGAACAAAGACATCATGGAAGATACTTTAATGCTATATGGATATGGAGATGGTGGCGGTGGTCCAACGCGAGAGATGCTTGAAAATGAGAAGCGTTTGAAGTTTGGTTTGCCAGGTATCCCAAGAATAGAAACTTCTTTTAATAGTTCGTATTTGGATATGGCTTATAACAAATTAAAGGATGAACCAAGTACGCCAACATGGGATGGTGAACTTTATTTTGAATATCATAGAGGCACATTGACCTCAAATGGATCTGTGAAAAGATGGAATCGAAAGTTGGAAATACTGGTTAGAAAACTTGAAATACTAACAACTATTGATTACATTGAACAAGGTGTTCCCGTTCCTAAAGAAGCACTTGAGCAGATTTGGGATATCATTTTATTAAATCAATTCCATGATATTATTCCGGGCACAAGTATAGCTGAAGTTTATGAAACAACAGAAAAAGAATATCGGTTAGCTTATGATATTGCTCAATCATTATTGAATAAAGAACACAACTTGAAAAGTGTAACTGTATTTAATGATTTATCTTTTAAAAGTACTGATATTGTTTGTTTAAAAGTAGATGCTGATGGTATTGTGGCTGTAGAGTCTAATCAACTTGTACAATACATAGCTGAAGATGAAGTTGTTTTTATAGCTGAGGATATACCAGCACTAGGATTCAAATCATTTGAGTTTGTTAAAGGAAATAAAAAACTTTCAAATAAAGAGTTAATCACTCACTTTGATTTTGAGAATGAGTATTATAGTGTTGGTTTTAATAATAGAGGTGAAATAACATCTTTAACAGAGAAGCTGACTGATTATGAGTATATAAACGGTGTCGGCAATCAAATTATCGCCTATGAAGATCGACCAGCAAATTGGGATAACTGGGATTTAGATTTATTCTATCAAAGAAAACCTTATATGTTTGAAACCGCTGAAATGTACTTGACTGAATCAGGACCTGTTAGATGGACGATTGAAACGGTTCATACAATGGGGAACTCTGTTATCAATCAAAAGATTCATCTATATAAAGAACTGCCTCGAATTGAATTTGTACATGATGTAGACTGGCAAGAAAACAACTTATTGCTTAGAACTCAATTTCCTACAACTATTTATCAAAATAGAGCAACCTTTGATATTCAGTTTGGATCAGTTGAAAGAGAAACAACGAATAACAATTCTTGGGATTTGGCAAAGTTTGAAACCTGTGGTCACAAATGGATGGATTTAGGCAATAACAGTGTTGGTTTATCTTTAATGAGTGAATCGAAATATGGTTACTCTGCTAAGCAGGGCGTTATGGGACTGTCTTTGATCAAATCAGGTACTTATCCTAATGAAACGGCTGATCTTGGCAAACATCATTATGCTTATGCCATATACCCACATGTTAAAAGGTGGTCTGAAGCAAAAACAGTTGAACAGGCAGAACAGTTTAATAGTGAGTTAACGGTTATAAACTCACCTAATAAATCTGCTGAACAGATCATAAATTTAGTTAAGGGTGATGTGTTTGTAGATGTTATCAAACTCTCTGAAGATGGTAAACAAGTCATTGTAAGACTTCATGAACATAAAAATGCTTATACTCATGTTCATATGAAAGTTTCTTCTAAATTAAGGAATCCAAAAATCGTCAATTTACGTGAAGAACTGAAAGAGTCCGTTTTGATGAATGATCAACTTCTTAAACTGACTTTCAAACCATTTGAAATAAAAACATTATCTTTTGATGTAAAGAGATAGATATATAGGAAAACACCAACACTTTTGTGTTGGTGTTTTTTCAATTCTATGACTCAAAATATTATGAACTTAGTAGAGCCAACTAATTGTTTTTTTTATCTCTGTTGAATATAAAAAATTCAATGGGTTCTCTGGTATTAGGCTGTTCAGTTGCATGTTTGGATGCTGCTAATTCTTCTTTATTGGCATAATAACCAACTGCCACTAAGGTTATAAACTCAAATTCATCTGAAATACCCAAACCTTCTCGAATGGCTTCTCGTTCAAATCCAGCCATCGCATGTGTAACCAAGCCCAAATGTATAGCCTCTAAATTAAGATGTCCCCATGAGGTGCCGGTGTCGAAAGCTGCCCAAGTATTATCTTTTCCATTTCTCTGAAATGTCTTATGATACAAAATACCAATATAAGCAGGAACTTTTTCATTCCATTCGAGATTGCCTTTCATTAAATGGGATTTGGCATAAGTCACTTCTTCAGGTGTTGATAATATTACATATCGATAAGGTTGTTCATTAAAACAACTTGGAGCAAATCTTGCAGCATCAATTAATTGCCATAAGTATTCTTCTGGGACCTGTTGACTAGAAAAAGCACGTGGTGACCATCTTTTCATTATTTCTGGTAGTAATTCATAATTATAATCTCGCATAATATCTCCTTTATTTTAACTTATTATGATTGTACCCTTAGCAGAAGAGATTCACACATGAATGCATAAAAATAACTAACAGTAGTATCATGTATTGAAAGATCGATAATTAGCTAAAAGTTATTTTGAAGTGATGTTTATATGTTTTGTTATAGGGGATAAGTTAATATGATGAATCTAACTGTGACGAGTTTACAGTGTTTAATTTTTGGAGGTATTTATGGTTTATATTTGCGCTTATCTTTCTGTTTTTATGTTTGTTGGTCATATAGTAATGGGGATCAAATTATACTTAAAACCCATGTTAAGTAGTGATACAGAAGAGATTGCCAAAAACGTTATGCATGCAGTTTTTCATTATGTGTCTGTGATCATGTTATTCAGTTCAATCGCTTTGATTCTTTATGCACATGAAATCGTAGAAATATCTTCTGATGTCATCCTTTTCATTGGTATATTCTACTTGGGTTGTGGCATTCTTCAGATGGTTATGGCAATTGTATCAAAAGGTTTACAAGGGTTGATAAAAATGTTTCAGTGGTCAATGTTTATTCCTATAGGGATTCTAGCGATTGTATCTGTTGTATTATAGTGAAGACCATTTAGTAGACTTTTATAAAAATACAGCTAAGAGCTGATTCCAGATTAAATGGCGTCAGCTCTTATATTTTAGATTGATTCTATACTGTTTTAGTGGTATAATGATAAAACCG
>JABXKX010000346.1 GCA_013619035.1 Peptostreptococcaceae bacterium | reverse complement strand
CGTCATACACTTTTTTATAAATGTATGTTAGTTTTTCGCCGAGTTCCGAATAGACGTCAAAGTTCAGTCTTTTTAAATGCATCACAGGTTGTCTTAAGTCGAGTAACGTTTGTTTTTTTGTATCGATTGCAGTCCCAAGTCGCTGCTTCAAAGCTTCATAAGATGGAATGCCTTTTTCTGTGTTATGAAATAACTCATGACTACCGCTAAATATAAAACACGTATTTGGAATTTGACTTGAGATGGTTAAATCAATTAAATGTCTTAAGTTATAATAGGACTTTTGTCGAATATCAGAACGTTCATTAATGATGTAATCCATTTCATCTATCATGATAATCATGCCATTATAACCTAATAAAGTAATTAACTTGGTAAAGGCTTTTAAAAAATCAATGGAATTCGATTTATCGATTTTCCCTTTGATTTGGAATTTTTCCTTAAGTTGATAAGGTATGTTGCCTTCACCTGTTAGCCAAGAAACGATGGTATCTGTCAATTCCTTGTCACCACTAATTTTTCCTTTGATATAAGAAAGAAAAGCTCTTGAAAATGACTGATGGTATTTTCCGATTTCAGAGATGACATAAGAAATTTCTTTTCCTGCATGATTTCTATAAGCATCGGATTTAAGTTTTCTAATCCAGAGATCAAAAATATTTTCGAATGATGTTTTCTTATAGCTAGAATTCTGAACATATAAATTATGCATTACATGATAATATAAATGTTCTAAGTTATAAAACTTAAAATTTGAATCTACTTCAATTTTTGCTACGACAAAACCTAAATCTAAAGCCATATTTTTGCTATAATTAAGTAAAAATGTTTTTCCAGAACCGTAGGGACCCGTGATGAATTTTACCGATCCAATATCGTTTTGAGTATTTTCAAAACATCTTCGGAGTTCTTCTATCTCATGGTGTCTCCCGGTTAAAATGAAATCTAGATGATGCTCAGGGACAACACCGTTTTTAAATGAGTTGATGAGTTTTTTATTATCGTTAATTATCATTTGGACTCCTTTACTTTATTTTAAAGGAACGGTATATAAAATACAATGAATAGTATATGATATAAGAAGATTAAGGAGTGTATAATGATTTGGGATGTAATTATAATAGGTAGTGGACCGGCTGGTTTAGCTGCTGCGACGGCTTTAAAAGGATTAAAAGTATTACTACTTGAAAAAGAGAATACTGTAGCAAATAAATTGAGATTATCAGGTGCAGGTCAATGTAATATGACGCATAGTGGACCTTTAGAGGATTTCGAAAATAAATATGGGGATAAATGGCGATTTATAAGACCCTCAATAAAGGCTTATACAAATGAAGATATGATTCATTATTTTAAGAAACAAGGCTGTGATGTAATTGTTACAGATAAAGGTAAAGTGTTTCCAAAGTCATTAAAGGCTGATGATGTTATTGATGTTTTAATAAAAGATATCAATTCATCAACAAAAATTAATACCTCAGAACCCGTTATAAAACTTTCATATGATGATATTTATAAAATTGAGACAACAAAAGCTGTCTACCAATCAAAACACGTTATTGTAGCCACGGGTGGAATCAGTTATCCAAAGACTGGATCAACAGGAGATGGCCTTAAGTTTGCGAAAACTCTTAATGTTTCAGTAAAGCCATATGGCTATGCGTTATCACCCATTTATGTAAAAGAACATTTATTTAGTGAGTTGATGGGGCTTTCGTTTGAAAATGTGTCAATAGACCACTTTAGAGGTAAAAAAATAAACACATATTTCGGGGATTTGTTGATTACTCATTTTGGTTACAGCGGACCTGCTATTATTAATGTGTCTAGATGGATGGAAAAATCGGATCATTTATATATTAACTTTACTTCTTATAAAAGAGAAGAGTTAGAGAATGACTTGTTGTTACAGATAAAAAACTCTCCTAAAAAAACGATTCGTACGTTGTTAACCAAATATGTTCAGAATAGAATGGTTGATAAAATGTTATTATCTTTATCAATAGATGGTCAGATACTCGCAAGTGAGTTTAATAAAAAAAATCGAAAAGAAATTATTACCATGATGACAAATTATGAAGTGATTATAGATCAAGTTGGTAAATCTCATATAGCGATGGTTTCAAAAGGCGGGATATTAACGACAGAGCTTAGTAAAAAAACTTTTGAATCTAAAAAATACAAAGGATTGTATTTCATTGGCGAATGTGTTGATGTTGACGGTGATACTGGAGGGTACAATATCCAATATGCATTTTCTAGTGGTATAGCAGCCGGGAGGCATATTAAGGAGTGTTTAGATGATTAGATGCAATTGGTGCGAAGGGGATACGCTCTATGAAAGTTATCATGATAATGTATGGGGGAAGCCTATTTATGATGATACAAAACTATTTGAGTTTTTAACACTTGAAGGCGCTCAAGCGGGCCTCAGTTGGATTACCGTTTTAAGAAGACAAGAAAGTTATAAAGCAGCTTTTGATCATTATGATTTACAGAAGATCATCGCTTACGATGAGGATAAAATAGAGTCTTTAATGCATAATGAGAAGATTATAAGGAATCGTCTGAAAATAAAATCCGTCGTTAAAAATGCAAACGGCGTCCTTCAGATTCAAAAGGAATATGGCTCCTTAAGTGAGTTTTTGTGGGCCTATGTTGACCATAAACCGATACTCAATCATTATAATTCCTTGGATGATGTGCCTGCTGAAACGGAAGTATCTAAACAAATCTCAAAAGACCTTAAGAAGAGAGGTTTTAGTTTTGTTGGCCCAACGATTATCTATGCTTATATGCAAGCGATTGGTATGGTTAATGATCATATTTCATCGTGTTTTCTTTATAAAGATTAGTGCCTTTTCACAAGGTGCTTTTTATTTACATTTTTTTTTGAGATAATAGAGACGGAGGTTGATGATGAAGAATTGGATAATCATAAGAAGCAGTATTATTATTTTAATTGGAACAGCTTTTATAGCACTTGAGAATGTTGTAGGTTTGAGATTGGGATTATTGTTAACGTTATTTGTTATGTACATCTTGATGCCAATTATTAGACTTAAGATTCATAGTGAAAAATTGCAAATTAGTACATTATTAATTGATATAGGTTTGATATTTTGGATGAGTTTATCTTCTAGGTACGTTATCAATTATTATATTTATATTTTATATATGTCCTTACTTTTAGAAGTTGGATTGGTTTATACCTTAAAGTGGAGTCGTTATGTGATGGGACTGATTATATTGGTTTCACTGTATCACTACTGGACTCTATTTACATACAGAGATAATATGGGCACCGTATCTGAAATTGTATTTATGTGTGTCATAAACGGTCTGATAGTTTTTAGTGTAATGCTAAATAACATCAATCAAAAAGAAAAAGAAAAACAAATCAAATTGAATAGCGTTTTACAAGAAACAAATGAACAACTTGAAGTATTGACCCGAATGGCTGTGAAAAACAATATAGCAAGAGATATCCATGATACCTTTGGTCATGACATGATGGGACTAATCATGGAAATAGAAATGGCTCAAGTTTTAGTTGATCAAGATTCTGAAAAAGCAAAATTGATGTTGACTAAGGCCAAACTATCCGCAAGAAACGGGATGAAAACGATCAGAAAAGTTGTTGAAACACTCAGAAATGATGAACTCGAAATCATTGAAGATAGTATTGAAGAGATGATTTTAAGTTTTAAGAGTAGAGTTAATATTTCTATTAACTTCATACTATTTGAACATATTGATGAATTACCAAAGAAGTATACAGAAGTGCTTTATCGATTGATTCAAGAATGTTTAACCAATAGTATAAGACATGGTGAAGCAAATGAAATAGAGATTGAAGTAAAAGAAGGACTTCATACCATCGTATTTAGCATTAAAGACAATGGTAAGGGTGCGACTGATATTATAGAGGGGTATGGATTAAAAGGCATGCGAGAACGTGTTGAAGCGCTAAATGGGTCGCTAAGAATTAAGAGTGACTCAGGTTTTCTAGTAGAAGGTCATATTGAGGTGGAAAATGATTAGAGTCATGATTGTAGATGATCAGAAAATATTCAGAGAAGGTTTGAAGATGATTATCAGCCAAGATGCAGATATTGAAGTTGTAGGATTATGTGAACAGGGTCAAGAAGCCGTTAAGATGATACCGATTTACAAACCTGATATTGTTTTAATGGATATACAGATGCCGATTATGAATGGTGTAGAGGCTGTTAAAAGAATCAAAGATGACTATAAGGAGATTGATGTGATTATGTTAACCACATTTCACAATGATCATTATATTACAGATGCCATAAGAGCAGGGGCACTTGGATATCTTTTAAAAGATACTGAAATTAGTATTATCATAGATGCTATAAAAACGGTTCATCAAGGTGGTGCTTTGATGGACTCAAATGCCATGAAAGTGATATTAAATCAGTTTATGAAACTACCATCGGAGACTTATGATTTAGACTTGCTAACGGAAAGAGAAAAAGAAATATGTTATTTGATTGCAGATGGTTTGAACAATAAAGAGATATCAGAAAAATTGTTTTTGGGAGAAGGTACGATTAAGAATCATATAACAAAAGTACTACAGAAATTAGAACTAAGAGATAGAACTCAATTAGCAATTCACATTTTAAAATCGAAGTGATTTTGAAAAAGTGACAAAAGTCATGTGTCATTTATGACTTTTAGTACACTTAAAATAAGCGAAACCCGACTATACTATAGTTAATATAGGATTTGGAGGTTATTATGAAAAGATTATTAGTATTATTGATGACGGTCTTCTTACTCATGGGATGTGAGATAGATGCGTTAAACTATTACCAAGAAGCCATTGAAAAAACAGATACCATAAAAACAGGAAAATCAAAGTTAGAATTAAAATTTAATTTAGATTTTTCAGAAGAAGCAATTGCAGAAGTACCAGAGCTGGTTGATTTGTTTAGTGAAATTACGTATATCGATGATTCGAAATTTGACAAAACAGAAGAACAAGTGATTTCGAGACAGTATATCGGAACCAAAGCATTTGGTGTGGATACCATTTATTATAAAAATGCAGATGAAGGATTTTTAAAAGTACCGTTTAAAGGTAAGTTTTTAAAATTTGATGCTGAAAATATGATAGAAGGACTTGATATGTCAGTCTATGAAGAGCCACCTATTTCAGAACAAACATTTCAGAAGATTAAAGAAAAGTGGCTTTCACTTGTAAATGAAGAAGATGTTGTCAACTTAGGTGATGAAGTGATTGATACACCAGAAGGTGAAGTCAAAGTAAAGAAATTAGTGGTTTCATTTAGCAA
>JABXKX010000475.1 GCA_013619035.1 Peptostreptococcaceae bacterium | reverse complement strand
ATTATTCTAAAACAATATTTAGCAAAAAAAAAGAATAGATAAACTATTCTTTGATTAAATGTTTGTTATCACAGCCAGCTCTACCAACTTTAGATAAAGGATAATATGTATCACCAACTTTTACTTTAACAATATCAGCTGTGAAATCATTGTTAGTACCTTCACTTGATGAGTTAGAAAGCAAACTTGAACCCACACCATAAGAATCAACTGGTGCTCCAGCTTCTTCAAAATACTTGATTTTTTTCACATTAAAACCACCTGTAACTGTAATTTTAATATTTCTACAATACTCTTTTGCTAATGAAGCATGCTTTGCTTGATCTATTGGGCTCATACGACTAACAAGGGTATGATAATATGTATCCATAGCACGACGTAATGCTCTTACCAATCTTAAATTAACGCCGTTATCTTGTTTCTTATCAAATAGTGGCTCCAAAGCAACATCCATCATATTGCCACTCGTATCTGGTCTAACACCAAATAATATATATTTTTTAGCTTCTTCTTCTTCACCTTTTTTCATATGGTCAAAGAATTTTTCCCACATCATATCAATCACTTCATAAGTCGTTTTCACACAATCATTGTGGAAATCAACCAATGCAATTCTAGGTGTATCAATACCGATGTTTTCAGCAAATGACATCATCGTTACTGCTGTATTACCATAGAAACATGCAATACTGGCATGAGAAATAGTACCTTTTGCACTACCGAATCCCCACCAATCATTTTGCTCGCCAGTTGAAAAGAATGGATCTAAGGTATGTCTATGTTCCGCATTAAACCGTTCTAGAGCAATACGGTATGCATAACCACCAACCGCTTGAATTTTATAATGATCAAATCTAGCTGGGAAGAATAAAACGGACTTACCATTTGCAGCTTCTAAGACATTATAAGTATTTGTTGCAATACGAGTGGGTAAACTTAACACCCCTAAAACAGGTGTTTCCAAATGACCGAAATCTCTATATCTACCTCGTACAACCAACACCGGATCCACATCTAATGGATTGCCATCATAATGTGCGAAAGTGCCATCATGAACAGCAAAAACCTCTAATTGATCATAAGTGTTGATGAAAGTCTCACCCTCGTAATAACCAGTAGCTACTTTTAATATTGCCAATGCTTCATCAACACCAGCGATTACTGAAAAAGGCTTCCTTCTTGTAAAGAACTGCATCTCAACATAAATGTCACCATTAACTTCATCTTTTACTTCTACAACTTTTTCTAAATCGTGAGTATTATCTCCAAAAATAATAGACTGTTCTGCTCTTATTTTTAGTACTCTAATTGTATTATTAAAGTATTCATCAGAATACCAACCAGTTCTTAATTTGTGTACGATATCATCTGTCATTTTAAAAGTTTCAACAGACAATCTTTTTTTATTATACCAAGTCATTAAATTCTCCCTAATAATATGCCATTATCTTTTAACATCTTCAAAGATATCAAATGCATGAAGTCTCCTGGATGATTGATTTCATCTACATGATATGTTTCTACAGCGTTTTCAATAACCATGATTTCACATGGCTGATTGATTCGATTATAATGTGTTTTAAGTGATAACACAAATTGTAACACACATAAGTCGGTACAACATCCCACTACCAAATAACGCGGATTCCTATTCTTTGATAACCAAGCTTGAAATTCAGGCTCTATAAAGCCGTTTGTAGAATTCTTTTTAATTATTCTACCTTTATCAGACCATTCTTTTAACTCATCTACAATCTCAGTTTCTTCTGTATCTATTGTACAATGTGGTAAAAAAGTCTGAAACTCTACAGACTCATTTGAATGTGAGTCACATAAAAATAGATGTTCACTACTATCAAACATACTCAAAACCTTCTGAGTATTTTCTATGATTTTCTCAACTCGATTGGAATATAGATTCCCTTTTTTAGCAAAGCCATTGATCATATCAATAATGACTATATTAGAACCTTTCCACTCATGTACATCAATCAATACTGAAGGTGTCTCTAGAAAGGTATCTATGATATATTGGCTCTCTTCATATAGTTTGTTTTTATCCATAATAACCTCTTATTAATGTTTTGTTAATATCAGCTCGTTAATATCATTCTAGAACTTGTTTGCTTATAAGTCAAGATGATTTATTGCTATTCTAAGAGTATCTTATACAAAATATTTTATGTATACAAACATTGTAAACATTTTGTTTCAAGATTATAATATTGTTAAGGAGGATGGTATGGAAAAAACATTAAAAGAATTTCAAAAAGAACAAGCCATTAGCTGTTTTAATCAAACTTGGGACTATATTGACAACAAAAGTAGAACTGAAGAGGATGACCTCAATATGATTCACTGTGCCCATACTTCTCGTTATTTATGGGGACAAGTCGGAGAACCACTGAACTTCGAACGTGGTGAATGGCAGATTGCAAAAGTGTATGCACTTTTAAACAAAGGTCAACAAGCCTTATATCATGCAACTGCATGTTTAAAGATATGCGAAGAACATCATATAGAAGATTTTGATATAGTTTTTGCTTATGAAGCCATGGCAACTGCTTATAAAATTCTTGGTAATAATGAACAAGTAGAAATCCACAAAAAAAGAGCATACAATGCTTTACCTCAAATCGAAGATGACGGTAATCGCAATTATGCTCTATCAGAACTGGATAAAATTTAAGTTAAATGCCAAAATTTATTATAGGTGTAAAGTTTAGCAGGACGATG
Source organism: Peptostreptococcaceae bacterium (assembly GCA_013619035.1). The sequence goes on along the minus strand of JABXKX010000475.1, from coordinate 2,591 downwards.
TCCTTTTGAACTTTGCATCTTATTTGTTTCTATCACCATATCTTTAATCTTTCTTCTAAAGCCCGCCGGTTTCTCTTCTTTGCCTAAGATAACTTGATAAACATTCTGAAGCTCTGTTAATGTAAAATACTCTGGTACCAAATTAAATGCAATTTGAGTATACTCCAGTTTATTTTTTAATCTATCTAAAGCCATATCAATGATTTTTCCATGATCAAATGCCAAATTGACTTGTTCTAAAACTTCAACAACTCTGTGAATATTCTTTCCTATTAATGTTTCTGTAATCAGAAGTGTTGCTGAAATATCTAGATCAATCTCTTCATGACTTAATGTAATTTTTATAGTTTCTGTTCGAACAACTTCATGTTCTGTTTCAATAATTCTAGGTTCTACAATTGTTTCTTTTAAGATTCCAAACCAAGCCACATCTTTAGCATCATCACCAGCTTTTGGTTTTAAATTGGTTTTATCAACCAGTGCCATATAAGAGGTACTGATAACTCTCATTCTAGGATCTCTATCAATTTGACCATAGGTATATAATTGCTCTAAGTAAACATGATCAATATTGGTTTCTTCTTTTAATTCTCTTAAAGCAGCCTCTCTAATAGATTCATCGCCATCAACAAATCCACCTGGAATAGCCCAACTATTAATATGTGGATGATTTCGTCTTTTGATTAAGAGTACTTTCAATACTTTCTTATCATTTTTTTTATAATTATCAGATTGAATAGAATCCATTGTAAATAACAACACATCAGCTGTTACCGATGGCTTTTCATATTTACTTGAATCGTAACTCTGTAAAAATTCTTTTTCATTTAAGCCTTGTTCATTTATATCAATCATTTGTCACCTCTTCTTATTAACATAATGTTAATAACAGTATAAATAAGTATTATTATTCTGTCAAATTTTTAACAAACGTATGTCTTTAATTGAAACTCTAGAAGGTTTATTTGCCTCTGTCCTTACTTTAACTGCATCTTTTTCGATGTGATGGTAATCGCTGATGATTTCTTTTACAAGTGGTTGGCACCTTAATCCTTGGCAATTTCCCATCCCTGCTCTTACTCTTCTTTTTATTGCATCTGTAGTTGTCAACTTTATAGGTCCATCTAACGCTTTTAAAATACGATTTTTTCCCTGCCCCTCACACTGACAAACAATTGTATCATTTTCCATATCAAAATAACTTTCTCTATATGGATTATATTCTTTCTTTTTATTTAAGTCACACTTTTCTTTGATAAGATCAATAACATAATCTGCAATTGCTGGTGAAGATGTTAATCCCGGGGAATCAATACCGCCTACAGTAATGGCAAAATCGTCTACGTACTTGATAAAAAAGTCTTGATTAGAAGACATTGCTCTAATACCTGAAAAGGTGGTTAAGGATCTTTTTATTTCAAATGATGTCACGGAATTTTTTGCTAGTTTAACAATACGCTCTAATCGAGTAATTGATGTCTCTGTTTTAGGATCCTCTAATAAGTCCTCTGCATCAGGTCCTATCATCAGATTGCCATGTACAGTTGGGGTGACTAAAATCCCTTTACCTTTTTCAGTTGGCGTTTGGAAAATCACATGGTTAATTTTGTTTTGATCCTTTCCAAGAAGTATATATTGACCACGTCTTGATCGAATTGTAAGCTCATTATTTCCAAGCCATCGATTGATCTTTCCAGAGTCTAAACCTGCAGCATTAATAAGCCATTTGCTTTTAATCATGCCTTGTGATGTTTCTATATGATAACATTCTTCTAAACCGATGTGAGTGACTTCATGTTCTAATAATAATGTCACACCATTTTCAATCGCATTTTCAGCAAGCGCTATGGTCATTTCATAAGGTGATGTTATTCCGATAGAAGGTGAAAATAATGCACATAACACATTAGGATTGATATGAGGTTCTAACTCCAATATCTCATCTCTAGTCAACCACTTAAAATCAGTTTGTCCTATTTCAATGGCATTTTCATATTGAGTCATCAAATTTTTTCGGTCTTCTTCCGTAAACCCTATAATCAGCCCACCAATTTTTTTGTAGCCAAATTGAAGTTCTTTATTCAAAGATTCAAATGAGTTATTACCTTTTATACAGAGCTTTCCTTTCAAGGATCCAGCTTTTCCAGCATATCCGCCATGGACTATACCACTGTTAGCTTTGGATGCTCCTAAAGAAACATCAGCTTCTTTTTCAACCAATGCTACCGTCACATCGTACCGTGATAACGCTCTAGAAATGCAGCAACCAACAACTCCAGCGCCTATAATTATAAAATCATACATAAAACCTCTCCTCTTCTAGTTTATTGTACCATTCTCTGGGTATTTTTAATAATAGAGACGGAGGTGTTTTTATGGATCAACAAAAAGCAAACAAAATGAGTGTCATCGGATTCACAATTATTATAGCTATTGGTATCTTATTAGCAGGGACACGTACTATAGTAGATTTTATTACAAACTATCAGTGGTTTAACTTTAATACATATTTAGACACATTTTTAGTTAAGATAAAAACAGAGATTGTTATTATATTACCTCTGACAATCCTTCTCACCACAGGATTATAT
>JABXKX010000502.1 GCA_013619035.1 Peptostreptococcaceae bacterium | reverse complement strand
CTGTAATTCTAATACAATTCTTAGTCAGCGTCTATATTAATTCGAAAAGAATATTTCTGACAACAAAAAAAACGCCTCAATATGAAATACTATCAAGGCGTTTTTAAGGTTATTAAATTGTTTTTTTTAATGTTTCCTGAATAAGATTTTCTCTTTGACACTCTTTCGGTGTTATACAAACACCCTCAGCAGTACCAACTAAAAGTGGTGGATTCAGTATATTTGCAGCTGATGCAGCTAAATCCGTATCTCGTGCTAATTCTATCATTTTATAAGCTTCAAATTTCATAACGCGAGATGTATTACCTACATGTTCAATCCATCCATGGTATTCCATAAAATCACCAGCATAAGTTGGTGCTAAGAAATCCACTTGTTTGTAAGTTCTAAATAAACCTTCATCACCATCGAGTCTTATTAATAACTCTGTGGCAACATCACCAAAATAATCTAACATTCTAGATCCGTTTACTAATTCTCCAGCATAATGTGCATCTTCCATACTAAGTCTCACTTTAATGATAACTTTTTCTCCTACCATTTTGACCTCCTATTTAATCATTGTTTTTAATTCTTCAATTAAATGTGGCAATACTTTATTAGCATCTCCAACTATTCCAAAATCTGCTACTTCAAATATCGGTGCTTCTGAATCTTTATTAATTGCAATAATGTAATCTGATTCTTCCATCCCAGCAACATGTTGAATTGCTCCTGAGATACCACATGCCATATATACATCTGGTCTAACAGTTGTTCCTGTTTGTCCAACTTGTCTACTATGGTCAAACCAACCTGAATCAATAACTGCTCTTGATGCTGAAATTGTGCCACCTAACATATCTGCTACATCATTAAGAACACTAAAGTTCTCTTTCGATCCAACACCACGACCACCTGATATTAAAATACTTGCTTCATCAATTTTTTCTTCAGCTTTTTCTTCTTTTACAACTTCAAGAATTTTTACACGGTGAATTGCATCAGTAAATTTTACATCTACTTTTCTAATAGACCCTATTCTTGACTCGTCTTTTTCTAACATTGTCATTACACCAGGACGTACTGTAGACATTTGAGGTCTATGATTAGGACAAATAATTGTTGCCATAATATTACCACCAAAGGCAGGTCTAGTCATAAGCAACTCATTTTCCTCACCAACTTCAAGACTTGTACAGTCAGCTGTTAAGCCTGTGTTAAGTCTTGAACTTACTCTAGGACCTAAATCTCTACCGATTGATGTTGCTCCAATCATTACAATTTCTGGTTTTATTTCTTCAAGCACTTGTGTTAATGCTTGTGTATATGCTTCTGTTGTATATAATTCAAGAGCTTTATCATCTACAAAAATAACTTCATCTGCACCACTCGGAATCAACTTACTACACTCTACTTCTATATTATGTCCAAGCACTACTGCAGTTACTTTGACACCAATTTGATCTGCAATGCTTCTACCTTTTCCAATTAACTCATACGATACTTTCGAAATCACACTTTCACGTTGTTCACAAAATACCGTAACACCTGAATAATCTTTTAATATCATCATATCCTCCTAGATTACATATTTTTCTTTTAACTTCAATGCGATTAAACGACCAGCTTCTTTAGGTGATACTTCATGTTTTTCACCTGCAGTTTTTGCACCTTTAGTAAATGACTTCTTAACCTTTGTAGGAGAGCCTTTTAAACCAATTTTTGTTATATCTACTTCTATATCTTCAAGTGTCCATTTTTCTACAATCTTTTCCTTATATGCATCCATAATACCACCAACATGCATATATCTCGGTTTATTCATTTCTGAAAGTGTTGTAATCAAACATGGAAGCTCCACTTGAATCATATGATAACTATCTTCAAATTGACGCTTTAATATAACATGATTATCTTTCTTTTCTAGACCTGATACATAACTTACTTGAGGCAATTCTAAATGATCAGCAATCTGTGGACCAACTTGTGCAGTATCACCATCAATTGCTTGTCTTCCAGCAATAACAAGATCATAATCTAGTTTTCTAATAGCTGCTGCTAAAGTTGTTGAAGTTGCAAGTGTATCTGCACCAGCAAACGCTCTATCTGTTAGTAAAATTGCTTTATCTGCACCCATTGCTAATGCTTCTCTTAAAGCCACATCGGCTTGTGGTGGTCCCATAGTAATAACTGTAATATGAGCTCCGTGTTGATCTTTCATCGAAAGAGCAGCTTCTAATCCAGCTTTATCATCAGGATTTATAATACTTGGGACACCATCTCTAATTAAAGTACCAGTTTCAGGATTTAATCTAACCTCTGTTGTATCTGGCACTTGTTTGATACAAACAATAATATTCATTATACGCCTCCTATTTAAGTAAATTTGCTGCAATAACCATTTTTTGTACTTCAGAAGTACCTTCATAGATTTCTGTAATTTTTGCATCACGCATCATACGTTCTACAGGATACTCACGAGTATATCCGTAGCCACCATGTAATTGAACTGCTTTTGTTGTGACTTCCATTGCAGTATCTGCAGCAAATAGTTTTGCCATTGCAGCTTCTGTAGAATATCTTTTCTTTTGATCTTTATAGTATGCCGCTTTGTAAACTAATAAACGAGAAGCTTCTATTTTTGTATCCATATATGCTAACTCAAATTGAGTATTTTGGAATTTAGAAATTGCTCTACCAAACTGTTTACGTTCTTTTGTATACTTAACAGTTTCATCTAAAGCACCTTGAGCTAGTCCAAGTGCTTGAGCAGCAATACCAATTCTACCACCATCAAGAGTTTTCATTGCAATTGCAAATCCTTTACCTTCTTTACCTAAAAGATTTTCTTTTGGTACAATACAGTTTTCAAATATTAGTTCACAAGTAGCCGAACCTCTAATACCCATTTTTTTCTCTTTTTTACCTACAGAGAAACCTTCAAAGTCTTTTTCAACAATAAATGCAGAAATACCTTTTAATCCTTTTGAACGATCTGTCATTGCAAGAATAATATATACATCTGCATAACCAGCATTTGTAATAAATATTTTTGATCCATTTAACACATAATGATCGTCTTTAAGAACAGCAATCGTTTGTTGTCCCGCTGCATCTGTACCAGCATTAGGTTCAGTTAAACCAAAAGCACCAAGATGTTCACCTTTAGCAAGAGCAGGTAAATACTGCTCTTTTTGAGCTGCTGTACCATTCTCTAAGATTGGCGCTATACATAATGATGTATGAGCTGAAACAATAACAGCTGTTGTACCACAGTGTTTTGCAAGCTCTTCTATAGCCATAGCATATGCTAAGTTATCAGAACCGGCTCCACCATACTCTTTTGGTACAGGAATACCCATCATGCCTATTTTAGCCATCTTTTTTACTGTTTCTAAAGGGAAACGTTCTTCTTCATCTACTTCTGCCGCTAAAGGTTTTACTTCATTCTCAGCAAATGATTGATATAAACTTTTTAATAGTTCGTGTTCTTTTTTTAAAGTAAACTCCATGTTAAACCTCTCCTTCTAATATGCAAAAAATCCTCGTTTTGTTTTTCTACCTAGTAGATTACCTCTTACCATTTTTCTTAATAAAGGATGAGGTCTGTATTTACTATCACCTGTTTCATTATATAGCGTTTCCATAATTGCTAGATTTACATCATTTCCAATTAAATCAGCTAATGCTAATGGTCCTAATGGGTGATTCGCACCTAACTTCATTGCATTGTCAATATCTTCAGCACTTGCAACACCTTCTGCTAAAATACCAACCGCTTCATTGATCATAGGAATTAAAATTCTGTTGACAACAAAACCTGGTGCTTCTTCTACAACAACTGGTGTTTTACCAACTTTTTCTGATAATTCTATGATGCAATTTTTAGTTTCTTCTGATGTTGCAATACCACTGATGACTTCAACTAATTTCATCATTGGTACTGGATTAAAGAAATGCATACCAATTACTTGTTCAGCTCTTTTAGTAGATGAAGCTATTTCAGTAATTGATAATGAAGATGTATTGGTTGCAAATATTGCATCTGACTTAACAACTTCATCAAGTTCAGCAAAAATCTTCTTCTTTATTTCCATATTTTCACTAGCTGCTTCTACAACTAAATCTGCATCTTTTAAACTTGAAACGTCTGTTGAAATACTAATTCTTGAAAGAATTATATTTTTGTCGTCTTCAGTCATTTTTTCTTTTTTAACAAGTCTACTTAAACTCTTATTTACAGTCTCTAAACCTTTTTCTAAATAACTTTCTTCAAGATCTCTAATAATGACTTCATAACCTGATTGAGCAAATGTTTGAGCAATACCAGCACCCATTGTGCCTGCTCCTAAAACGCCAATTTTCATAAGTCCTCCTTATTTGTTCTTAAATTCTGCTTTTCTTCTATCTAAAAATGCTTCCATACCTTCATTTTGATCTTCTGTTGCAAAACACATACCAAAGTATATTTTTTCTAAATTGTTCCCCGACTCAAAATCTAAATCCGCACCTTCATTTATAGCTGCTTTAGAATAACGTACAGCCAGTTGACCATTTTTAAGAATACGTCTAGCCATCTCTTCTGCACTTTCTATTAATGATTCTTTTGGTACTACTTTATTAACAAGACCTATCTTTTCTGCTTCAGTAGCGTTGATCATATCCCCTGTTAATATCATTTCTTTTGCTTTAGCACGTCCAATAATTCTTGGTAATCTTTGTGTCCCTGCAAATCCAGGTGTAATACCTAAACTTACTTCTGGTTGACCAAATTTACTTTTCTCAGATGCAATTCTAATATCACAGCTTAAAGCAAGTTCACAACCACCACCTAAAGCAAATCCATTAACAGCAGCAATAACCGGTTTAGATAATGTTTCAATTTGTCTAAAAACTTTAGAACCATATGCTCCAAATTTCATACCTTCATCAGCTGACTTAACAGACATTTCACTAATATCTGCACCTGCAACAAATGCTTTACCAGCACCTGTTAAAATCACAACATGAACATTTTCATTTTCTTCTAAATGTGCAATCATTATTTCTAACTCATTTAGAACTTCCATATTTAATGCATTTACAGGTGGACGATCCAATGTTACTGTTGCAATATAATCCTTAATATCTAAATTCAAATTGTTAAACTTCATAGTATCAACTCCTTGCTATATACTAATGCAATTATGATGCCAATTGTTGATTTGTTATCAACTATTAACATTTTTCATAACAATCTTCTTATTCCAATAGACAGAACAAGATAATATCGCATAATTACAATAGATTCACAGATTCCATTTTTCTTTGTTTTTACGAAAACATGTACATATTTTGTACATCATCGTTATTTTTTTGTCAAACTGTTAGTTCCAC
>JABXKX010000582.1 GCA_013619035.1 Peptostreptococcaceae bacterium | reverse complement strand
GTGTATAAGAGACAGATGCTTTGCCATCTATAGAATGAAAACTTCTTTTCCAAAACTTCAATCATTTGAATTGGCATAATTGGAAACAACTGATTGGTTGATGTTTCTAAATCAAATTCATATCCAGCATCTTTAATACCTTCTCTTAATAAATCAGCCATTTGGTTGGCATGTTTTGCAAGGTTATAAAACAGATTGTCCTTAAACAATTCTTTAAATTGAATACCAATCAATCTACCCTTAGCAAGTAATGCACCTCGCTGCTTCATCAAGTATCTAAAATCAGCTTTAAGGTTTTCTTTTTTGATGACAAGTACCTCACCTAAAAGAGCTCCATTTTTAGTACCGCCAATATAAAAAGCATCACAATAACGATTGATATTCTCTAGAGTCAAATCATTTTCAGATGACATTAAAGCTGAACCCATTCGTGCACCATCTAAATACAAGATTAATCCACTTTGATCACAAACTTCTCTAATAGATTTTAATTCAAACTCAGAATAGATGGTCCCTAATTCAGTTGGATTTGAGATATAAACTAATTTTGGTTTGACCATATGTTCATCACCATGAAGTTTAACCACCGCTTCAATATCTTCTGCTGATAATTTACCAAGTTTTTTATTTACACCGATTACTTTATGTCCTGTTGCCTCTATCGCCCCTGTTTCATGTACCAGGACATGACCTGTTTCTGCAGATATAACCGCTTCATGTGGTCTTAAAAACGATCCTATCGCGGTTAAGTTGGTTTGAGTACCACCTGAGAAAAAGTGAATATCCACTGAATTGTCTTTTAATTCTTTTTTAATAAGAGTTTTGGCTTCAGAAGAAACTTTATCTTCACCATAGCCTTCCATCTGAATCATATTGGATTGACTCAATGCTTCTAATATATTTGGATGAACCCCTTCACTGTAATCATTTTTAAAACTGTACATAATGTCTCCTTCTCACTACTTAATGTCTATATTTGAGTAGCCTTTAGATTATTTAATATATGTTAGCATTATACCAGTAAAACACTATTATTTCTAAGTCCTTTTAAGCATTTCTTGAACTCTTATCAATAGTAAAATAGATACGCAAGTTGCGTATCTAAATCTCTCTTACGAAACCTTTTTTAACTCACTATGCTCACTATGATCTGACAAGAATCTTTTCCCAACGCCAATTGACATTAATCCTACAATGATTTGTCCTAAACTTAAGCCGACTATCATACCTGTAAAACCAAAAGTGTACGAGCCTATAACAAGTGTTGGAATCATCACTAAGAGTGTTCCACCACCATTTAATGCAAGAGTCCAAATAGACTTTCCAATAGCATTTAACGACTGACCTGTCCAATTATATAAGTTCATACCAAAGGAACCCATCACGAGCACTCTAATATAAATCAATGTATATTTTACAACTTCAGGATCTTTTGTAAACAACGAAATCAAAGGTTCCGAAATAATCAAAATAAACACACTAGATATCATACCAATATAAACTGCATACTTATTTAAAAGTACTCTAATCGCTGTGACTCTATCATAAGCTTTCGCACCCCAATTTTGTCCAATCATCGGTACAATGCTACTGCCTATCGCCTGTGTAATAATATAGACAAAACTTTCAATTCTAGATCCAGCAGCAATGGCAGCTACTGCTACAGTACCGCCTACTGCGGCTGCTTTTGCAGTTAGAATACTCCTTAGTAATTGTGGAAATAACGCCACACCAATAGCCGGTATACCAACAATCAAAATTTTCTTCCAAGAAGACATTAATATTTTAACCGTTGGTCGCTTGAAATCTACTAAACCATGATGAAAATGTAAGAAGCTTAAGGTAACAATCATACCACAAAATCTAGATATGACGGTTGCTATAGCAGCGCCTTTTATTCCAAGAGCAGGTAAACCAAACCACCCAAATATCAAAATTGGATCAAGAATTATATTTAGAAGTGCACAAACCATCATTACTATAAAAGGTCTAAAGGTATCACCAACAGCTCTCATGGATGCATCACTAATCGGAGGCATCAATACTACAAATACAAAACCATACCAAATACTCATATACTCCTTTACTAAAGGCAACGTTTCATCTGTTGCACCTAATAACGGAAAAATAATATCCATAGTCAACAGACCAGCTATAGAGAAAAACATCACCACAAGTATAGATAATATGATGCCATCAGTGGCCGTTCTTTTCATTGAATCTTTGTCTTTTAATCCTGCTGCTCTTGATAAAACTGAAGCAGCTCCTGTACTAATTCCCATGCCTACAGCACCAGCAATCATCACAACAGGAAAAGTAAATCCCATTGCAGCTAATGATTCAGTACCTAGTTTACCAACAAAATATGTATCTGTTAGGTTAAATAATGTAAAGGCTAACATGCCACCTAAAGTGGGGATTGCCAAATCAAAAAATTGTTTCTTTATATTACCCTGTGTCAAGTCCTTCATTATGCCTCTTTCTGTCTAATCTGTATTTGAATTTCTGTGATATATAGTTCTTTATCCGATGAAATGAAATGATCTATCAAAGTTCTTTCTAAAGCATATGGTTCTAAAACCAGATTATTTTTTTCTGCATACTCTATAATATCTTTATATTTTAACTGAGCATCATCATGATTACCTTTTAAATATAATGTTAAATAAGGTCCTTCTTCTAAATAATCCAGATATTTCGATTGTAACGTAAAAGGATCATCGGCTATCATAAATATGCCACTAAATTCCGTTCCTTTACGTTCTTGATGGCGATTTAAATCAACAAAAAATCCATTATCTCCAACGGTTAAACTCGGAGGTAACTCTTCTTCAAAATCTAACATGGCTCTTTCCCAATCAATAGGCGTTTTTAATTCACCCATTTTTTTCAAAATTCGACGTTTTGGAAAAACTTCTACTCTAATCTCATCAAAATGTTCAAGAGATCTAATATACTCTATAGATGCCAACTTGTTTTTAAGTCTAATCTTTAATGCATTTATTTTATTAAGTTCAGATTCTATTTCAACTAGCTGATTGTTTAAAATATCAACATACTCATCGATGTTTCTGTTTTTTAAGTGTTTTTCGATTTCTTTAATCGAAACACCAGCATGTCTAAGATAATTTATCAATCTCAGTTCTTCAATTTTTTCAAGGTCATAATATCTATAACCGTTTTCACTGATACCACTTGGTTTAAATAATCCAATAGAATCATAATAACGGATATTTCTTTTGCTCACATTTGTAATCTGAGACATTTCCTTTACTGATAATGTAAAACTCATAACAACTCCTTTTAGATGTTTACCTTACCCATTATAAACATTACAGTAGGTGTAACGTCAAGACTTTTGTTTTCAAACTGACAATTGGGTATAATAGATAGATAAGGAGGCACACATGATAAGACCATTTAAACCCTTTCCAGTTCTGAAAACTGAAAGGTTAATATTAAAAAGACTCAATTATACTCATATACAATCGATCTATGAGTATCAATCTAACAAAAGTAATTTTTTACATGTCGACATGCCTATTTATACTTCTCTTTCTGATGCGTTTAATTATGTGGCTAAGATGAATGAAGGCATCGACTCTTACAAATGGCTCATATGGGGCATCTGTTTAAAAGAATCTGAAACATTGATCGGCACCATTTCTATTTGGAACTTAGATGAAGAAGAAAACATAGCAGAACTCGGTTACGGTCTTTTCCCTCAATTCAGAGGCAAAGGTTACATGACAGAAACACTGAAGCTTATTGAACAATATGCTTTATTTACCATGAAGTTAGACTGTTTGCAGGCCTATACCGCTAAATCAAATCTAGAGTCTATTAAACTGCTTGAACGTCTAGAATTTGATTATCTGAAAACAATATTAGAAGCAAAAACGACTTCAGGTACCCCAACCGAAATGGTTGTTTATAAAAAATGCCCTCACCAATTAGAAGAGGACATCAATTTTTTAACATATTAACTCATTGATGGTATCAACGATTATTTTTAAACTCAAACTTATTTCATCTTTTGAAAGTCCTGAAACACATAACCGCATAGCTTGTTTTGCATCTTTAGGCGTTAAATAAGACGATTCGCATGTTTTTATATGAATGTTCTTTTCATTAAGCTGATGTCGTAGAGTCTCCATTTCTATAGACTCACATTCAAGGTATATAAAAAAACCTGTATCCGGTACATGATAAGTAAACTTTGAGGTATCTAATCCGATTAATAACTGTTTACAGAACGTCATTTTCTTTCTGTAAGCAGTTCTAATTTTTTTGACATGTTTGTCATACATCCCACTTTTGATAAATACTTCTAATCCACCCTGACTTAAAAGAGGTGCTGAAATATCTAAAATCGCTTTATAGGAAGAAAAAGCTCCTATTAACTCATCTGGTAATACCGCTGTTCCAATACGCATACCGGGCATAAAAACTTTCGAATAACTTTTTAAGTAGATCACTTGATGATGTGTGTCATAATAATGCATTGGTAAACGTTTCATATTATAATCTATATCACTTAGGTAATCATCTTCTACAATATAAACATCATATTTATAGGCCAGCTCTACAATTTTTTGTTTTTCCTTTTCCATATAACATCTGCCTAAAGGATTATGTAACCTTGGCATGGTATAGAAAAACTTTATTTCTTCTACTTTGAAGAGTTCTTCTAATTTATTTAAATCAATCCCTTCTACACCAACTGGTATACCTATTAACTCACACCCTGATAACTTAGCCGACTTAATAAACAAATCATACGAAGGGTGTTCTATCAATATTTTGTTTTTCTGGTTTGGAAATTCAATATTTATAAGAATATGCAAAGCTTGTTGTGTACCAGAAGTGATCACAATATTTTTGAGTTCACTAAATACTTGATTTTGTTTCAAATGCTCAACCAGCACTTCTCTAAGTGTTAAGAGGCCCCTAGCATCACTGTAAGTAAACAGATTCGAATTGTATAGATTTATCGCTTTATTAATGGAATGATTGAACTCATTATAAGGTAGTAACCCCTCTTCTAAAACGACATGTGATAAATCAATTATACCACGAGAGGTTTCTTTTAACGGATCATGATCAATCAAATAGTAACCAGACTTCGGTATAGAATATATCATATGATTTTTTTCTAACTCTTGATAAGCTCTTTGAACAGTAGACTTGTTGACTTTTAATTCATTGACCATAAATCTGATGGTTGGTAAAGGTTCTCCAGACTTCAATAGACTATCACTCATCAAGTTTTCAATATATTTTATGACCACTTCATATTTTTTCATCTTACACCCCCTTGTACCGGTACAAATGCATTTTATATAAATTGCACTGCAATTATATAAATTCTATAATCTAATTATAG
>JABXKX010000218.1 GCA_013619035.1 Peptostreptococcaceae bacterium | reverse complement strand
ATTTAGAGAAGACACATGTCTTGATACTGTAAAACATATGGAAGATCATGAATTGCTGTTACATGATTTAGTGAAACCTTTTGAAATTGATGATATGTCTCGTGAGGGTTGTCTTTCGATGTTCAAAAATCTTCTAGTTCGAATAAAAAAACATTCAGAAAAATATAATTTTAGTGAAGAAATCCGTATGAGTGATTTAGTGGGACAGAATAAGTATTTTGGATGTCTTTTGTTTGTGGTATGCGAGTCAGGGTTTTTCATAAAAGTATATGGTGAAAGTAATGAAGAATTATTGTCTGAAATGGTTGTTAGAGCCAATCAGTATAGGAAGCAAGTATTTGATAAGAATGTAAAATGGGGAGAAGTGATTGATCTTAGAAACTGGAAGTTGATGACAAATGATTCAATGTTATTAGCAAAGGAAAATACCAATACTGCTGTAGAGAGAAATAAGAAATATACGATATATATAACAGGGACAGCAAAAATAAATGAGTTTATCACACAAAGCATTTCTCAAGAGGCTGAGATATTAACAATAAATACTAATAATATTTATCATACAATTCAGGCCATGAAACAAAATGACATCAAATTAGGTCGAGTACTCACTATTGATAGTATTGGAGATTTATCATTTGTTGAGGATTGATTTGAATATGAAGTAAGTGGGAGTAAAATAAGCTCTCGCTTTTTTTCTTTAGAGTACATCTATTCGTATTGAGAAAAGATGATAGCTTATGTGGAAATTATAGTGTAATATGGAAAGTGTATAGAGAAACAGCATATCAAATAGTCAGAATACATAGAAAATTACAAAGGGGGTATTATGAAGGATTGGATATGGTTACTTATTGTTGGGGTATTGATCACAATAAACATTGTACAGTGGTTATTACATCTAAGATCAAAGAAACAAGCAGTAGTTGAAGAAGAACCACAATTGGATGTCGATTTATTAAATGACTATTCGACTAAGTACTTAAATTTAACAAATCAATTCTCGGCGTTTACAGATGAATTTAATGTGGAGATGAAATCACTGCTTGATAGGGTTTTGGGATTGACAGCAAGTACTCAAGAACAAACCGCCAATCTAAGTTCTGTTAATGGCTTGGTTGGAGATGTATACAATAAGGTGACGGATAACTCTAGAAAAAGTGAAGAGATGGCAGTTACTGCTAAAGAGGCATCAGATATTATCTCATCTAGAGTGACTGGTATCATTGAAACCATTCAAGAATTCCAAGAAATTAGATCGTTTTTAAATACTTCGATTGATAATGTGTCATCACTTGGATTAAAAACCTCAGAAGCTGTAGAGATGATTTCTGCCATAGATCAAATATCAGAACAAACCAATCTCCTTGCACTAAATGCATCGATTGAAGCAGCAAGAGCTGGAGAAGCTGGACGAGGTTTTTCTGTGGTTGCTGATGAAATAAGAAAATTATCAATTCAAACCTCTAGTGTTGTCAGTAACATTACTGAACTCATAAAAGATATAATAAATATAGCGTCTCAAACAGGAGATAATTTAGATAAAACAGTTACAAGAATTGAAACACAAAGTACGTATTTGGAAGATTCTAAAGGAGATTTAGAGCAAGTTGCTAAGTCTGCAGGTAATTTAGTGACGCTAAATCTTAAGGTTTCTGATGCTTCATCGGATATCGTTGGCGCTTTTGAAAATGTAAAAAATCTGGTAATAGATTTGGATTTAGCAGTTGAAGATGTGGCGAAAACAGCTGAAGAAATTAGTGTTGGTTTAGATGAAGAAACGAAAGCATTAAACATCTTAGGGGATGCGGTTGGTTCATTAAAGAAAAATAGTATTAATCTTGAAGCAGAATTAAAACCATATTCTAAAAAACTTACGGTTGTATCAACACCGAATGAACCTTACTATATTTACAATGAGAACTCTGGTGACATCGAAGGTATTGATGTAGATTTATTGAAAACTATCTATCAGGATTTAGATGTGAGCCTTGATTTTAAAATAGCAACATGGGATGATGCCCTTGAAATGCTAGAAAAAGGTATTGTAGATATCATACCTAATATTGCTAAAACGACTGAAAGAGAACGAATTATGGCGTTCAGTAAATGTTATAGAGATAAGTGTGTATATGCTTTCTATACTCTAAAGGGATTAAAGCTATCCAGTTATGAGAATTTAATTGGGAAACGTATTGGTATTATGGAAGGGTATGAGTATTATCCTACTTTTGATGGTGATAGAAGAATTTATAAAGATGAAAGTATCAATGAACAAATACTATTTAAAAAGCTCTTAAAAGGTCAAGTAGATGGCATTATCATTGAAGAAAATATAGGAGATTACTATTTAAATCATATCATTCAAACCAATGAAATAATGAAATCTGCTTATCAACATGTTGAGAACGATCATGAAATCAGTAATATAGGGTTCTCGAAAAAGAATGAATTAGATTTTTATGTTAAACACTTTGATCATCACGTAGATGAGATCATAAAAGGAAAGTTGTTTAAACAGATAAAAGAAAAATATATGAAGACAAGTGTCACAGTGTTGACAAAACGTTCTATTAATTAAGATCACCTTTGGTGATCTTTTTTCTTATAAAGGTTTATGTCTTTAACAGGTGGTGAAATTATTGATATAACTTTAGTAAAGAGTTATAACTTAAAAGGTGTTTAAGACATTTTTCTTGTTACTAATTATGGTTGAGCTTTATGGTTGGTATCTAAATGAGTGTTTTGGGTGATTTCAGGAAACTATAATTCGTGTAAACTAGTAAAAAGTAGACTGGGAGGAAATTATGTATCCAACATTAGAAATCAACTTAAAAAAAATAGAAGAAAATATATCCTATGTGAAAAAACTCTGTTCAGAGTCGGGCGTCTCTATTACAGGAGTTATCAAAGGCTGCTTTGGATTAGAACAGGTGGCTCGACAGTTTTTAAAACAAGGGATCAACTCGTTAGGAAGTTCTAGAATGGTACAGTTAAAACAAATGAAATCATTAGATCAGAGTTGTGAAACCATGTTATTAAGACTGCCAATGTTGTGTGAAGTAGAGGATGTCATTTCTTATTGTGATATTAGTCTTAATTCTGAACTGGCAGTACTTGAAGCCTTGAATGAAACTTCTCAGAAGCTCGGAAAAAAACATCAAGTCATTTTGATGTATGATTTAGGGGATTTAAGAGAGGGTGTTTGGTTACCAGAAGAATTAGTGACTCTAGCAAATGCTGTTGAATCACTGGATGGTTTGCATTTGTTAGGCATTGGCACAAATTTAAGTTGTTATGGCTCTGTAAAACCAACCATAAAAAATATGAAGCGATTGATACGTATGACAGAACTTGTTGAGGTCTCAATAGGCAGATCATTAGAAATTATATCAGGTGGAGCAACTTCAACTCTTCCTTTAATTAAAGACAATAAATTACCAAAGAGAATTAATCATATAAGATGTGGAGAGGGCATATTACTGGGCAAAGATTTAGGTGAGTATTATGACTGTCCATTACCTCTACATACAGATACTTTTATATTAAAAGCTCAGATTATAGAAGTAAAGGAGAAACCATCACATCCTATTGGCGAATTAGTTGTAGATGCATTTGGAAATCATCCAGTTTATGACGATAGAGGAGTCAGAAAAAGAGCAATTTTAGCGGTTGGGAAACAAGATTTTGGGAGTCATGAAAAATTGATATCAGTTGATAATAAGATTCAAATTATTGGTAGCAGTAGCGACCATTTAATTGTTGATGTGACTGATGCATCTAATTATCAAGTTGGTGATATCATCCCTTTTACTATGTATTACCAATCGATGCTTTATTTAAGTTTAAGCAACGATGTCGATAAATCTTTTGTGTTATAATGTATAAAACTGATTGGAGTGTTTATGATACAAATAGATTGGAAACCTGATAGAAACAAACATGATTCTATTAAGAAACAGATCATTGACTATATGAGAGAAAAAATTAATACTGGCGCATGGCCAATTGGTTCGAAGTTACCCTCTCAAAGATATTTAGCTGAAAGATTCGAAGTGAATCGGTCAACTGTTATCGCTGCTTTTGATGTGCTAAAAAGCGATCTATTAATTTCAGGACAAGGTAAGAGTGGTATGAAAATAATAGCCGCTTCAACACCGCTTATCACAATGTCTCAAACGAAGTGGCAAGATTACATTGAAGAGGGCATACATTTACCAAATTATAAAACTATTAAGATGATCAATGATTCAGATCCTGACATCAATATGCTAAGATTGAGTTCTGGTGAAGCGTCTCCAGAATTATTTCCAACGGAGCATATGAAGGAAGTTTTAGCTTCTATTACAAATGATATGGGGCATTTAGGTTATGAATGGCCTACAGGTATGAGATGTTTACAAGAAGCGCTGTGTGATCATCTTAAGAAAAAGGATATACATGTATCACCACAAAATATACTAATCGTATCGGGTGCTTTACAGGGCTTTCAATTGATTACCATGGGGCTGTTACAAATGGGTTCTACAGTATTTGTTGAGAAACCATCGTATTTATATTCTCTTCAGATCTTACAGACTTTAGGTATGAGAAGAGTGGGCATACCTATAGATAAAGATGGTATTATAAGTCGAGATATTCCATCACAAATACCAAAAAATCATGCTTCAATTTTATATACCATTCCAAATTTTCAAAATCCGACAGGTACTGTTATGTCCTTAGAAAGAAGAAAAGAACTTTTAAAGGTCTGTTACGACTCTAAATTACCAATTATTGAAGACGATGTATATGGAGATTTATGGATTGACGAAGAACCACCGAAAAGTTTGAAGTCTATGGATGAAATCGGGAATGTATTATACGTAGGAAGTGTTTCTAAAACACTCAGTCCAGGGTTAAGAATTGGATGGGTTGTAGGACCTGAAACCGTTATAAATAGACTTGCAGATATAAAAATGCAAATGGACTATGGATCAAGTTCTGTGTCTCAATTGATTGTTGCAAAGTGGTTATCTAGTGGCTTATATGAAAAACACTTAATTGAAGTGAGAAAAGAACTTAAAAAACGAAGAGATTTTACACTGGAGTTATTAGACGTATATTATAGTGACTTTGCTACTTGGGATATTCCGAGGGGGGGATCTTATATATGGATTACTTTAAAAGAATCACTCAGTATGTATAAAATATTTGAAACTGCTTTTCAAGAGAAAATACTTTTTAATCCAGGTTATATTTATGAATCTACAAGCAATAATGCCATTAGAATCTCATATTCATTCGCAAGTTATGATCAGCTGAAAGATGGATTGATTCGATTAGCCGACATTATAAGAAATAAAAGTTAAAAACTCTGTTCACACAGAGTTTTTTTTATCCTAATA
>JABXKX010000069.1 GCA_013619035.1 Peptostreptococcaceae bacterium | reverse complement strand
CAAGTGGTGAAATTATTGATATAACTTTCTTATAACAATTTTTTCAAACTAATAATCCACTCATCTATCATATTCCAATCTCTTTGATCCTCTTTACCATTCTTAGGAATTCCAAACAAATAGTTCATAATAGCTGGTGCGCCTTTAGGAGATAATCCTCCAAAGATGGCTGTTTCAACTGGTAAAACTATTTTGCTGGGTTTACAGAGTGCTTTAAATACTTTTTTCTGCCAAAAGGGTCTTCCTTGATATGCCATTGAAGCCAATGCAATATAAACCACTTTTTTATCTGTCAATTCATTTTGATGCTGAGTAATAAAATCATAAGCAACTTGATGCCACCTCATACCATGTACTGGCGCAGCAACAATCACTGCTTCAAAAGGTGCTAAGTCAGTCACATCAATAATATTTTGCATGGTAATATCATAATCATGCATTTGTGTTTGTATATAGTCACAGACTTCTTTTGTCGAATTTGTCTCGGTATAGTAACTGATGAGTACTGTTGTCATAAGGTCACCTTTCTCTCTTTATATAATATATACGCAAAAAAAAAAGATTTAAGCATAAAAAATAAGTCCGAAGGCAATGTCATAAAATTCGGAATAAGACTGAAATTTTAACTAAATGGAGTATATCGTTGCCATGACTCATTTTCCTTAAAAAAAGACAGCAAGGACAATGTTGTTTATCATCTTTTTCTGAATTATCATCTGTTAACTTAATGACATTGTCTTTGAGGGCTTGTTAGGAAATGATATGCGATTGGCAGATTTTCGAAGAATCTTTAAACTCTAACAAGTAACATCCCTTATAAGATTAGAGTATGTCAACCTTTTTACTGGTGGTCATAACTTTTATTAGAATTCTAAATGTTAACACATTATTACAATCAAATTCATGTGTAAGAGTAGATTACTGTATAGTTCATACATCGGCAAATTTACAGACTTTTCTGAATGATTTCGTGTTTGTGAAAAACCTTAAGGAAATATTATTTAGTATATGGTAATATTTACAATTATCTTTTATACTGTTAGCCTTTAGAAGGATGAATAAAGGAGGTAACATGAAATATTTAAAGATTATTGGACTAACAATTGCTTTTAGTTTGATTTTTTGCATGAGTGCTATGGCAAGTAATGAAGCAGAAATAGAAACAACAGAAGATATTGCAGTACTCCTAGGAAAAATGGAATTAATTTCTGGTGATAATGAAGGGTACAATCTTGAGGGAAATTTGACACGTGCAGAAGCATCAACGTTCATAGTGAAGCTTCTAGGAAAAGAAGCAACAGTCTTATCGGATAAGGCTATGTACACGAAGAGCAACTTCCCTGATATCAATGGAGATGAGTGGTATGCACCATTCGTAGGATTTTGTGAAAGAGGGTATATCTTAACAGGATTTCCAGATGGAACAGTACAAGCCGATACAACACTAAGTGAGAAAGCTTTCTTAACAATGGTTTTAAAAACTATGGGATATACTTCAGAAGATTTCTCATGGGATACAGTGTATACATTTGCATTTGAGATAGGACTTATCACAGATGAAATGTATAAGGATAAAATTGAAGATGATTTAGAGTACACTAGAGGTGATGCAGTAAAGGTTATGTACAATGCCTTAAAATTAAAAAAAGCTGATGATAAAACAAGCTTTATTGATGACTTAATTAATAATGAAGTAGTGACTACTGATCTTCTAGTTGAATATAAAATGATTGAGGTAGAAGAAGCAGTTAAAGAAGAAAAAAAGCCTACTGATATTGCTACTCGAATGGAAAGTGTTAATATCGTATCGGAACAGGAACTTACAATTACTTTAAATGAGTCGATAGACGTTACAAGAGATAATATTAAGATCTATAGAAAAGACAATCCAGGATCATTACTAATGATTAAAGGAATATATGTAGATAGCAATGTAATCACTATAAACTCTATTGATTCAACTGTTGATGAGACATTTGTTCTAGAAATGTGTAACTTGATAGATGAAGATGGATATGTTGTTGAAGAGTTAAGAAAAGAATTTGAAGGATTCAAAGATCAACGAAGTGATTCGGAAACATTTTTCATAGCATCAATGGAAAGAGTAAGTGATACTGAAGTTGCTGTGTATTTCAATCAGACCTTGACTTCAGGAGCTTGGATATCTGTTTTTTATTCCATATATCTAGAGGATGAGCTATTTGTAAATGGTGAAGGATCAGACATTAGTGTTAAATTTATCGATGATACAAATACGAGTATATTAATAAAATTGAACAATCATACTTTTGATAAGAATAAAGTCTATGAGTTTAGAACTGTTTCGGGATTCTCATGCCTATCGGGTTTAGAACTTGAACTTGATAAATTCCAGAAATTTCATTTCTAATTAATTAACAGTCACTTTGTGTAATGTCATTAAGTAAAGAATAAGATTAAATTTAGCAAAATGGAGCATACAAAATAGTATGTTCTATTTTTTTGAGAAAGTTTAAGAAAGTACTAAAAAATGTTTTACTTGGTAGAGCAGGTCGCAACTTTACACGAAATATAAAATCAAAAAAATAAAAGATGAATAGAAGTGACACTTCTAAATCATCTTTTATTTTTATCATTAATTAACTTAATACATTGGCCCAAAGGCTTATTCATTATTGTAATGTTTCGTAGAACTCATCAATTAATTGTTCAAATCTATCAAATGCTCTTTGTAGAGGTTCACCAGTAGAAAAATCTACACCAGCATTTTCTAGAAGTGTTAATGGTTCTTCAGAAGAACCAGATGCCAAATAAATTAAATATTTATCAACATCACTCTGAGAGCCGTTTAAAATATTATCAGCAAAAGTTAAACCCGCTGAAAGACCTGTAGCATATTTGTAAACATAGTATGAGTTATAGAAGTGAGGAATTTCAGACCATTGATATGCAGCAGTTTCATCAAGCTCGTAATCAGGTCCATAGTATTCTACTAAAACCTCTCCCATAATAGTGTTGAAAAGTTCTGCATTCACAGGTTCATCAGACTCATATGCTTCATAAGCACGTTTTTCGAAGTCTGCGAATATCATTTGAGTGAAAATCGTGTTTTCCAATAATTCAATGTAGTTAAGAAGTGCTTTTTGCTTTTCTACTTTCGAGTCAGCATTTTTAATTCTATACTCAAATACAAGTGCCTCATTTGTTGTAGAAGCGATTTCTGCACTGAAAATTGGTACATTTGATGTAAAATAACCCTGCGCTTCATTGGTATACTTGAAGTTTAAAGCATGACCCATTTCATGTGCGACAGTAGATACATCTGTCATATAATTATTGAAGTTTAGAAGTACAAATGGATCAGTATCATAAGTTCCCCATTGATAACCGCCTTCATACTTACCACTCGTTGTAAAAACATCTGCCCATCGACTATCAAGACCTTCTTTTAAATCAGCAATATATTTATCGCCGAGTGGTGCAAGTGCGTCATATATGATATCTTTTCCCTCTTCATATTCCACATATGAATATGGGTTTGGAATCAATGGTGTATAAGCATCGTAGAAATGAATTTTATCTTCAATTTCTAGTATATCTTTCTTCATTGATATCCATTTGTGAAGTTTATCAAGATTGTCATGAGTGATATCAAAAATAGTATTGTATTCAGCTAAAGTTAATCCGTCATTGCTTAAAGCACTCTCAAGAGCATTTTCGTAATTTCTTGACTCAGCAAAAAATGTATTTTTTTTAATTTCAGATTCGTAGATTTCAGCTAATAAATTATTACCAACTTTAGTTTTGGTGTAATAGTCATTTAAAACTGTGAACTTATCTTCACGTGTACCTTCCCAGAATAAATTAAAATCAGGTGCTGGAAGATATTCGCTTAGATCAGTTTGATAATTATAAGCATCGAAGATTGACTCTGGAATCTCAAATAAGATTTGAGCTTTAGCTAAAAGCGCTTCTTCGTTAACACTTAAAATATGCTCTTTCTCTTTTAGGATATCTTGTATATACTCCTCATATGGTTTCATCTCTTCAGTTGCCATATAAGTTTTTAAAGTAGATGACTCCATATTAGCGATTAGTGGTAAGAAATAAGCTGTCGCTTCACTTAAGTCTGTATCCAATTGAGCGGCAATATCTTCTAAGTCCGAGAAATCCGTATTATTTGTATCTGTATGAGCTTGAAGAGTGGCAAAGACATAAATGGTATCAGTTGTTCTTCTAATGTCTTCGTACTTCATTAATGTCGATGAGAAAGTGTCATAATCTGAATCAAATGTATTTTCGTTTTTTTCAAAAAAACTAAAAGAAGATTTAACTTTTTCAACATCCGACATAAAAGCTTTGTTGTTAACATATACTTTCTTTAAATCCCATTTGTACATATCTGGAATAGTATCTCTCTTAGGCAAACCGTCATTAAAAGTTTCTGTTGACTCTTCTGATGTGTCTTCAGATGCGTCTGCAGTTTCTTCTGATGCATCAGTCGTTTCCTCAGTTTGATCCGTTGTGGATTCATTTACCGCTTGAGAAGTGTTGTTTTGAGTTTCATCGGTAATAGCATTGTTTTCCATACCTACTTGTGCGTTTGTCTCGTTATTTGTCGTATTATTTTCCGTATTACAGCCAGTAAAAGAGAAAACAAATACCAAAGCCATAACTAAAACGATAATGATTGATTTGTTTTTTTGCATAGTGCCTCCTTGTTTTCTTCCATTATAGTAGATTTAATTTGAATAAAAAAGTTTAAATCCCTTAAGTTAAGGTAATATTTATATCTAAGATATATAAAATTAATTAAAACAGTAGTCAATTGAGTGATATCATGCTAAATTAGTCAGAGGAGGAAATTATGATGATAAAAATTAATGAGGCAATAGAAAAGATTTTAACGAGTCTTACAACCGATGAATATAAAGACGAAGTAAGTAAAGCTTTAAATATATATAAAAGACCATTTAGCAACTTTGATGTAGAAATAGATATTGAACATGGATTTAATCAATGGTTGATACATGATTATAAACTGAGTGATGGCTCAAAAATTGCAGAAAAAGTATTAACGGATAAAACAATGATTGCAACTATTCAAAATGCATTGTATTCCGTTTTTAAAGTACATCATGAAAAGAACCATATTGTATTTAAAGATGTATTAAGTAATAAAGATTATGTGGTTGAGAGTGATCAACTATTTGAAGATGGTGATTTGGTTTGTATCAGATTATATCCTGTTAATAACAAATACACAGTGATTGATAATCCAGAATTTCATGATACTTCATTAGAAACGACCATTAGAAAAAGTGTGATGTCTAAGTACAATGAGTATTGTTCAAGCAATGAACCTATGAGTATTGAGGTGTTTATAAAAGAACATTCACAATTAATCTATCATTTGACCAATATCATAAAGTAC
>JABXKX010000344.1 GCA_013619035.1 Peptostreptococcaceae bacterium | reverse complement strand
TCTGTATTGGTAATAAAGAAAAAATATAGGTAATCTGCACCCTGTAAAAGTGATAGTTGAACTCTATCTTTTTCAGGTTTAAGCACACGAGAAACCACAAATCTTCTTTCTTTATCCCAAGTATTTAATTTGGTTCCGAGCTCAATTGTCTCTCTACCTTCTTCACCTTCAACAAAATGTTTCTTGGAATCTGTCACTTTTGTAGTGAGTGTAGGGTAGGCTTTAGCTTTAATCAAATACTTGCAATTAAAAGACTCTATTGTTTGAATAATTTCGTTATCAAAATAGCCACTATCCATTAGGAATAAGATTTCTAAATCATTGGTTTTGATGTTAGCTACAATTTCTTTAATCATTTCTGAAGCTCCGTTTGAAGTATAAGTATTCCCACTTCGTATAAAACCAGTTATATAGGCTTTAAGTTCATCACAAAATGCAAACTGAATATTGTAACAGAGATTGCCTACTTTTTTAGGATTGTAACCTTTAGTAGCGCCTTCTTGATGACCTTCTACATTTATAACACTACTATCAATATCAATTGTAATTGAATTCAATCCACTTTTAAAAAGTAGCTTTTTAAATACCTTGAAATTGATATCTCGGAACATTTGCGTAGTCTTATATGTAAAATATCCTAGAAATCTTGAAACGGTACCAGGCATTTTTACTGATATGTCAAACTCCTTAACCAATGGATCATTTTGAAGTAACTTTAGACGTTCTAATTTGTCAATTCCAATAAAATGTCCACAGAGCATTGTCTTTATGTGATTCATTTTGATTCTATTGGTGGATTGGTTATCAAAATTGAGATCATTTTCAATCATAATTCGTGCTCCTTTCATACAACATTTATTGCTATATTTATACCCATTATGAGAGTCAAAAAACATTAAATAGTCTGAATTTACATTCACCCAATTGGTGAAAAGCAGATATTACTAAACTTGTTGTAATCACAAGTTTTTAGGGAGTTTTGATTATTTACACGCCGAACCTGGGTACAACTAATTTATAATGAAAAAACTACTCTCAAGAGTAGTTTAACTATGGTCTTAATAATGTTCTTTTATGTAGTTTATCCATTTGTTCTGTAACTCAACTAAAGTAACATTAAATATTTCATAACAGTTATCAGGCGTTCTGATAAATTCATTTAATTTTTCATAACCGAAATTATAAACTATTGACTCCACAATAGTATATGAATACTGATACCCATCACGATTAAAGAATGTTTCAAAATCCTTTCCGGTATTTAGATCATCAAATGTTGGTATCGAATTATTTTGTATGCCACTAGACACCGTTCTTCTAATCCAGTCATCAGAGTTATCTTTAGCTTCATAAGATGCTATTCCTTCATCTAACCATCTCGGTAAATCATCGTTTATATGTCTTAGAATGATATGTATAAATTCATGCACTGCTGTTTTTACTACACTATTAAAGTTGGAACCATATGGTGGATTTAGTGGTGAGGCTAATAAAATTTTATTTGTATGAATGCCACCTCTAACCCATTTAGGACCATCCACAAATCCCAATGCATTAAGTAATTGATGATGCTCCGAATAAATTTCAATGTTTAATCTGTTTTTAAGTTCTTGATTAAATGTTTTTGTTATAGCACAGTAATTATTTTCTAGAATCTCTGTCACTTGACTGATACACGTTTTATCCGCTTCAGTGTAGTCGATTATAAAATGTTGAGTGGTTTTTCTCATATTTAGTTTATAAACATCTTTCGTATGAATCATTTTTAACTCCCTTGTCATTACTTAATATTATTTTCTCGAAATGGGAATCCATAATTCACAGCGATACTTTTCTTTTTCATCTAGACACCAAAAATTCTTTTCAATACATGGACCTTTAACCTGCTCAAATCCAGAAGATGGAAACCATTCTGAATACACACGTTTCCAAAGGTTTTGAAGAATAGAGTTATTAGGAACTTCTCCAACACCTTCAAATACTGCCCATGTAAGTTTAGGAATCTCTAGTGTTAAAAACTCATCAGAGGTAACCATTTTATCAAGGTCACAGCCCATCATATACTTTCTAGAACCATCTTCTTCAAAATCATAGTGAAATCCATCTAACAGATTCTCCTTCGGTTTATCCATAAGATCATTTATTCGGTCACATGTTTTGTTTTCAAATATATGATTGATAAATTCAGGGATATCATTGTATATTTTATCATCAGCTTTAGTTGTTGAAAAACCAACTCCAAATGCTTTGAAAGCTTCTTTTTCTACGATACTAAAAACTATTTCAGTTTCACCTTTTAATGATAGTTGAATAGACAATTTCGGAAAATTTTTAATTTTAAAATTACCCTTTTTCAAAGCAGATGGTGTCATGCCATGAAGTCTCTTAAACGCTTTAGTAAAAGCCTCTGGACTTTCATAACCATACTTTAAAGCAATAGATATTATTTTTCCCTCTGTAGTTGCTATATCCACTGCCGCTTGACTGAGTCTACGATTTCTTATATATTCTGATACTGTAAATCCTGTTAGTGCATAAAACACCCTCTGAAAATGATATTTAGATGAATTTGATGTTTTAGCAATTTCATCGATATCCAATGTATTCTCTAGATTGTCTTCTATAAATTCGATGGTTTTATTTAGTAGCTGTATCGTATCCAAATTCTCATTCCTTTCAACACATTGTATATAATATATGACATAACTTCCTGTTAATTTGTGCTTTCATTTGTCCATTTCTAGTTCACTTTGATTACTCAAATTTCCAAAAGTATATGATTCTAGGTCCTTTTGATACTCTATCACCCGTTCTAGGTATATGAATGATCTTTTCTGGTTTTTGATGTAATGACCATTCTTCGATAATCTTTTCATCAATCATGTGATGTTCTGGATAATTTGCATTATCTATTGGACAATCCCATTTATAGGGTAAGCTCAGTATTGCCATTTTTGATGTCCGCATCACTTCACCAAAAGCCTCTTTTTGTTTGTCATCAAGATGTTCCCAAACTTGTAATGCAATGATTAAATCGTATGAGTTATCTTTGATAGGCCAAGGTGTAATCGTCGCATCGTGTTGTAATTCAGTTGCTACATATTTTTCAGGCTTACCCCATGCATCCTCTTCTGGTTTGACCATTATATCACAATTCTTTACAATCGTTTGAAATGCAGGTCCAATTTCAAGAACCTTTTCAATACCTGTTTCTGATTCAATCAGGTTTATAACTTCTTGAAAATATGCCCATCTGCCTTCGTAGTATTTCCCAAGCGAACTATTAAGTAAAAGATTAAAATCTTCTTTTGTCATCAATTCCATATCGTAAATTCCTCCATTTCATCCAAATATTTTACTTTTTATATTACAACATAACGGTTTTTTAAACATGTATTTAATAAATAAAATCACAAAAACAGTTATTCAAAAGCCAGTAGTTTTAACCACTGGCTTTAATATCAATCCATATTTTATTTATTCTAGCAAGTCAATAATCTTATTGATTACAACAGCAGCTTCTGCTCTTGTTAAAAATGCTTGAGGATCAAATAAACCACCGGGCTTACCTGAAAGTATATTATTAGTCACACAATAATCTACACCGGTCATCGCATAATTATCAACTTGACTGCCATCTTGAAAATTAGCATATTTGGATTCTACAGGTAAAGACAATCCCTTTAATTCTAGTCCTTTTTTGATAACAATGGCTAAATCCTGTCTTTTAATATTGTAATTTGGCTTAAAACTACCATCAGGATAACCACTGATCAAACCATTTGATGACGCTTTTACAACGAAATTATATAATGGAGAAGACTCACTCATATCATTAAAACTCTTTATGATATCACCCTCTTCTAACTCTAATGCTAATGATAAAAACGCTGAAAACTCTGCTCTTGTAATATACTGATTTGGGTAATAATTATTATCTTCTCTATTGAAAACAATATTTTTCATCAATAGATTATTGATGGTTTTATTTGCCCAATGACCTTCTATATCCGAAGCATTGGCTCCAGAAATAATAATCGAATTGTAAAGTGAATCACCTACTACAATAGCTACTATTTTATCCAACTCACTAGCAACTTCCTCTCGAGAGAATGTAAAGTACTTTTCTTGTGTCTCACCAGCTTTTATTACAAAAGAACCTAAGACGCTTTCCTCAAGACCTTTAGAAATAACTTTATAGTTTCTCGCTTCAGTCGACTCGTTCGTCAACGTTGCCTTGACAATATATATATTTTCAAAGTAATCTACTTCCATAGGATGTGTTTGTGCAATATCAACATTTTCGATATTTCTGTATGTAAAAGTTGGTAAACCATCAACAACTAAAACATCAAAATACGATATCGTGATCACATGCGGATCAACTTTCGAGTAGACTTTGGCAACATAACTTTTATTATTATCTAACTCAATTTTAAAGAATGTCCAGTAACTCGAAAAGATTTGTTTGCCCACCAATTCGTCCTTAGAATCGTAGATTTCCATAATGACATCATTTTGAAAATCTGTTCCAATTGAAGTTAAGACATTACCATTCATATCTTTTAACTCTGTGTCCAAGAATATATCGTCACCGCGTTTATTTGCTTTAAAGTTTGAATAATAGTAATAATCACTAAGATTTAGAGTTTTAATCTCATTAAACGAGATACATTTATCATAGATTGTATAGGCAGTATTACTGATGTAAAGCTGTTGGAAAGATGTAAACAATCCCTCTTCAATCTGGAAAGTCATACTGGGATCTTTAATTAAAGTCCAGTAGTGAAAGTACTCAGTTGATTTTGTAGTCGCTTGCAAACCAAGGTATTCATACTCATCATAACTTTTAGGAACGGAAATATCATATGTTTTTAACTTACTGCTATTTCCGTTTATCAAAACTTGAGTTGTTGTACCCGTATTAAATATACTACCCTCAAAAAATGATTTAACATTACCTAATGTATGGACAACTATTGGATCGTATGATCCTTTAGAAAGATAGATTTTTTTACTTGGATTTTCAGATATATTGATCCAAGAGTAACGGATATCATCTCTATCTGATCTTCCAGGATTATTGTTCTTAAACAAACATAACTCAAATTCTCCGTTTGAACTATTATCCAGTGTTGCTTTGAAATCAACTTTCTGAAGTTCACTTAACTTAATAACCAGTTTATACTCTTCTAAAGCAGCATAATCTTCTTTATTTATTTTTTCAACGATATGATACGCGAATTGTTCTGTATCGTCATATAAAATAAACTCAATATCATCACTACTGTTGGTAAGAAAATTAAATGTCGTACCATTATATTCTGTATCTAAGATATCACCTAATCCCATACCACCTTTACGATTTTTACTGATTTCTCCACCTTGCACTGAAGAATCTCCAGTTAAAAAAGTGTATTTGATTG
>JABXKX010000380.1 GCA_013619035.1 Peptostreptococcaceae bacterium | reverse complement strand
TTATAAATCAGCTTATAAGAATGCTTTATTATCAAAAGATTCAGCTTTAAAGGCTTATGAAGATGCAAAAAAATTGCAAGAAGCTGGCGTGAATAGCCAATCAACAGTTGATTTAGCTTATAATTCATACAAACAAGCTCTGAATTCATTTGAAGAAACAAGAAGTAAATACAACAACGAGAATTCAGTATCAGATATAAAGATTCAAGAACTCAGAATTCAATCTCTAGAGAATTCACTTTCTAATCAAAAAACTCAATTAGACGATATGAAAATAAAGAGTCCGATTAATGGTGTCATTACTTTTGAAAATGTTAAGTTACTTTCTTATATCAGTCCAGGATCACCTATTTATAAAGTAGAAGATTTGGATCAATTGGTTGTTGATGTTAATGTCAGCCAATATGATATTCATAAATTAGAAATCGGACAACCGGTTATTATAAAAGCTGAAGGTATGGATGATATTGAGTTTAACGGTGAAGTTGCATCAATTGGTTCAAGAGCTGTCAGTAAAGTTTTGAGATCAAGTCAAGAAATGGTTATTGAAGTTAAAATCAACATTACATCGGAAGATACCAGTTTAAAGCCTAATTATTCAGTTAAAACTGAAATTGAAACGGCACATGTAGAAGATGTTCTGGTTTTACCATATGAAGCAGTTTATATTGATAAAGATGGTAATAAAAAAGTGTTTACTGTCTTTGAGGGTAAAGTAACAGAACATATTATCGAACGTGGTGTTGAAGGGATGTTTAAATTCCAAGCAATTACAGAGACGATTCAAGCAGATGATCATGTGATTCTAAATCCGAATGAGGAAATCACATTAGATAAGACTGTGGTTGAAACGGAAGTGAAATAATGATAAAAATCGAAAATTTATGGAAAATATACGATACAGGCGCCATACAAGTTAAGGCACTTCAAAGTATTGATCTTCATATAAAAAAAGGTGAATTTGTTTCTATCATAGGTCCTTCTGGGTCCGGAAAGTCAACGTTGATGAATATTCTAGGATGCCTAGACCAAGCATCTGAAGGGTCTTATGCCTTAGATAGTATTAACGTTGAAGAATTAGATGACATGAAATTAGCACGTATAAGAAATCAAAAGATAGGTTTTGTATTTCAGTCGTTTAATTTATTATCTAGAGTACCCTCAATACATAATGTAGAAATCCCATTAATATATGGCAAAATAAAAGGTGAAACAAGAAAAAATATGGCGCGTGAGGCCCTTGAAAAAGTAGGTCTTGGAGATAGAACACATCATAAATCAAATGAATTATCGGGTGGACAAAAACAAAGAGTTGCTATCGCTAGAGCTTTAGTGACAAATCCTGCAATCATTTTAGCCGATGAACCGACAGGGAATTTAGATTCTGTCTCAACTCAAGAGATTATGGATATATTTAAAAAGTTAAATAAGGAAGGAACAACTGTTATCATCGTAACTCATGAAAATGATATAGCCGCTCAAACCAAACGGATCATTAAATTTATGGACGGTAAGATAGTTAGCGATGTTAGGATAAATGAATAGGAGGGCATATGAATTTTTTTGAAAGTATTAGAACTGCCCTCAATGCCATTTGGGTAAATAAATTAAGATCGTTATTAACCATGTTGGGGATTATTATCGGTATATCATCTGTTATTGCTGTTGTTGCTTTAGGTAATGGTACAGAAAATGCAATTGGTAAAGAATTTGAGAGCTTTGGTGTTAATAGAGTGATTCTCTATATGAACTGGGGTGAGGATGTCTTATCAAGAGATATATTTAACCATGATGATGTTGATGCGTTAGATGAAACCTTTAAAGAAGACCTTGCAGCACTGAGTATCACAGTGGATGAATCGGGAACTGTTATAGCCAACAACAATAAAAATAAACGTTCCAATGTTTCTATTCATGGAGTAGATGATGATTATCCAATTATCGAGTCAATTGATATGATAGAGGGACGGTTTTTATTAAAAAATGAAGTGGATACAAAAAGAACCAGTGTTGTTATCAGTGATAAGATGGCATTAGAAGTTTTTGGTCGGAAGAATGTTATTGGAGAACTGGTATCTATCGAAACGAATGGTCAAACGGTTGATTTCAATATTGTTGGCATTTTTGAGAAAAAATCGTCGATGTTAGGCGGTTTTGGAGAAGTCTCTTTTGATGTTTACATTCCTTATACTTACGCAGAATTATTAGCTAATTATGGTGATTATGTTTATACCATTCAAGGAAGTATCGCTGAAGATGTAGATTCTAAAGAACTTCTTGATAAGTTAATTACCTTTATTGAAAGAAGACATAACAATATCGGACAAGAGAAATACAACAGTTATTTACCCGAGAATGAGCTTGAGTCCATCAATAAGGTTATGGGTATATTAACTGCAGTTATTAGTGCTATAGCCGGAATTTCTCTTCTTGTTGGGGGTATTGGCGTTATGAATATAATGTTGGTATCTGTTACAGAAAGAACAAGAGAAATTGGTATAAGAAAAGCACTTGGAGCAACTCATAAAGAGATTATGTCTCAGTTTTTGATAGAGGCAGTCATTATCTCTTTGATTGGTGGTATGATTGGTACCTTATTTGGTATTGGTATCGCCAATATTATTTCGAAGTTTGCGAATCTACAAGCGTCAGCTGACTTGCCAACCATTGCAATTGCTTGGATTTTCTCGGCTACTGTTGGTGTCGTATTTGGATTATTGCCAGCTAATAAAGCAGCCAAATTAAATCCGATTGACGCACTAAGATATGAATAATATCGATGCACTAAGATATGAATAATTCGAAGACTGTGAGCAATCACAGTCTTTTTAGCATTTTTGGAAATGTTTTTGAAAAGTAATCATGATAAACTGTAGTTAGTACTGAAAGGAAGAATTCATGAATTATATTAATTTAATTAACAGCAGTTTATTGTATATAGAAGAACATGTGCAGGAAATGGTCACACCAGAAGATGTAGCAAACCATGTTATGTATTCTGTACATCATTTTTCAAGAATGTTTTCAGAACAAGTGGGGCTGTCTATCAAACAATATAGCGTTAACAGACGTGTTAAACATGTATTGTATGAAGCGACAAAAGGTAAACTATTAATCGATGCAATATTTGAGTATGGCTTTGATTCGTATTCAGGTTTTTATAAAGCTTGTCAAAAAACTTATGGTTTATCTCCAAAAGTCTGTTTGAAAACGTTAAAGATTGATGCACCGGTAGTTTTTTTATTAGGAAAGGAAAAATATCCTATGATTACAGAAGTAAAAATTAAGAAAGCACTTAAAAATTGGGAGGTTGATCAGACACTTCAACCGATTTATAGTGAAAATCGTCAAAAGAGAAAAGATATGTGGGAAGTAGATGCTTACACTGTGATGGTGACTCAAAATTACAATAAGATTTTAGAGAGCATACGTATCGCGACTGAAATGACAAAACAAGGTATCTTAACGCCTCAGTTTATAAAAAATAAAATGGGTGATTATTATTTTGAAGTAGATGATCACTATATGGTTGTAAAAGAGAGATTTGACTATAAAACATATGATGTAGACTCTATTGTAGCAGATAAAGAGGTTAGAAGACGGTTAGGAGAGTCTGTAGGGAAGTTACATCTTCTGATGGCTGATTTAGATGATTCAACATCAAATGTCTCTAATGCATATGATACCGTTAATACATGGGCAAAAGAGGTTGTTTTATCTCTTGATAAAGATGATTTGAGTACAACGTTCTATGATGAGTACAATACATTTGATGAATTATCAAAGAAAATTCCAACTTCAATTATTCACAGAAACATGCACCTGCATAATATCTATTTTAAAGATGATGAATTGATGGGATATGGTGATTTTTATTTAACACAAAAAGATGTTAGATTATTTGATATCTGTTACTTAGCAACATCTATTCTAGCTGAGATGGAAGAAAAGGAGTCTTGGTTTGATATTCTTAAAGACTTAATTAAGGGATACAGTGACATTGTAAAATTGACAGAGGATGAGTTTAAGAGCATTCCTTATGTTATTTACTCCATCCAAATGATCTTTATAGCTTACTTCAAAACTCAAGATGGTCATTTGGATTTAGCGATTAAGAATTATGATGTTTTAACATGGTTGTATCAACATAACTCATCTCTAGACCTAGCTTAATTGCTAGGTTTATTCCTTTTTTGAGCAATAAGTGATATAATGAATTCTGTTAGAAAGAAGGTGTATGATGAAAGATGTAACGATATTAAGTATAGAAACAAGCTGTGATGAAACGTCTGCTGCAGTTGTCATAAACGGACGTGATGTACGCAGTAATATGATTTATTCGCAGATTGATATTCATAAAAAATTTGGAGGCGTTGTACCTGAAGTCGCTTCAAGAAATCATGTTGAAAAGATCAGTCAAGTTGTCGATGAAGCGTTAGATGAAGCGAATATGACATTTGATGATATAGATGGAATAGCAGTAACTTATGGACCAGGACTAGTCGGGGCATTATTGGTTGGTGTTTCTTATGCCAAAGGATTGTGTTTCACACTTAATAAACCATTGATTCCTGTGAATCACATTGAAGGCCATATCTGTGCTAATTTCATAGCTCATAAAGAATTAGAACCACCATTCATCAGTTTAGTTGTCTCTGGCGGACATACCCATATTGTTTATGTAAAAGATTATGGATCATATGAAATTCTAGGTAAAACAAGAGATGATGCAGCAGGAGAAGCATTTGATAAAGTGGCAAGATCAATGGGATTAGGTTATCCTGGAGGTCCTTTAATCGATAAGTTAGCTAAAGAAGGTAATCCGGAAGCCATTAATTTTCCAAGAGTCTATCTCGAAAAAGATAGTTTGGATTTTAGTTTCAGTGGGATTAAATCCTCTGTACTAAATTATTTGAATCAACAAAAGCAGAAGAATTTAGAAATCATTCCAAAAGATGTTGCTGCTTCGTTCCAAAAAGCAGTTGTGGAAGTTATTGCTCAGAAGGTGATTCGAGCAACAGAACAAGTTGGTGTTAATACCATTGTATTAGCAGGTGGTGTTGCAGCCAATTCAGGTCTTCGTTTAGAATTCGAAGAACAACTCAAAAATAAGAACATAGAACTTAAATATCCGCCGATAATTTTATGTACAGATAATGCAGCTATGATCGGTAGTGCTGGATATTTTGAGTATAAAAATTCACATTTTGCAGACCAGACTTTGAATGCAATATCTAATTTGAAACTAGGCGAATAATATTATGTAAACCAAAAATACGCAGATTTTGCTTTAAATATTATACTATATTTGTGGGGATAAAACTGTGGATAATGTGGATAACTTTTAGAACAAGTTAATAATCCAACAAATACCTTGTGGATAAGTTTGTGTATGAATCGATTTTTCTGTGGAAAACCTATTTTATT
>JABXKX010000464.1 GCA_013619035.1 Peptostreptococcaceae bacterium | reverse complement strand
CGATGATAATATAATTGAGTAAACGTTTTCTCTGTGATTGGTGTGTGATTGCATAATGAATTATAATAGTTATGATTTATCAACGTCATAGCTGTAATTGACAAAATTAAATAGGACGATTATACTTTAGAAGTAAACGTTTTAGTAAAACTAATTAAGTTAGGTGTGATTATTTTGACAATAAAAGAAATAGCAAAAAAAGCAAATGTATCAATTGCGACAGTCTCTAGGATCATTAATAATAAAACAGAAGGTTATTCTGAAGAAACAAGAAAACACGTTCAAAAGATTATAGATGAATTAAACTATTCACCTAATACGATTGCTCGAGGGATGGTAACAAAAAAAACATATACACTTGGATTGGTTATACAAGATATTGCAAACCCTTTTTTCCCTAAAATGGTAAGAGGAATAGAGGATATTGCAAACCAGTATGGATATTTTATATTGTTATGTAATACAGATGGAAGTGTAGAAAAAGAAGAAAATTATATATCCTTTTTGAAAGGGAAAAGAGTCGATGGTATTATAATTACTACGAGTAATGGTAATGATCCTGAATATATACAACAGATAACAGAAGGTGATATACCTTTTGTATTCTTAGATGAAATTGCCGAAAATACGAATTGTGTTTGTATTGATAATGAAATGGGTGGTTATTTAGCAACCAAACACCTAATTGATTTAGGACATATAAATATTGCTTGTATAGCAGGACCGAAGAATAGTATTACAAATTTAAATAGAATAGAAGGATTTAAACAAGCTCTAATTGAATTTGGTTTAGAATTAAATTTAAACAATATTTATGAAGGATCGTATAAGACCGAGTCTGGTTATTCAAATATGAAAAAAATACTAAAGGATAATAACGATGTATCTGCAGTTTTTTGTATTAATGATTTTAATGCGATTGGGGCATATAAAGCGGCTATTGAAAATGAACTTCAAATTCCTAAAGATATTTCTATTGTTGGATTTGATGATATTTACAAATCACTGGAAGGGCAATTTGGATTAACAAGTATATCCCAACCAGCATACGAGTTAGGAAAAACATCAGCAAAAATGCTTATCGATATAATAAATAATAAATGGACCCAAAATGTAGTTGTTCTAGAACCAGAACTGGTGATAAAAAATAGTTCAGATAAATATAAAGAAAAAATGACATAGGTATTGGAAGGTATCTATTAATTTTCAACGTTACGTAAACGTTTACTCGAAAGGTGAAAAGATGAAAAATCAAAATAAAATTCTTTCTGCAATTAATGGTGATACAAAATTTGACTTAGTAATAAAAGACATAAATTTTGTTAATGTAATTACTAAGGAAACTTATCGTTCTGAAATAGGTGTTGTTGATGGTGTTATTGGACACGTAAATCAACCTAATGATCCACCACTTGCAGGTGTAGTTGAAGTTAATGGAGAAGGTAAATTCGCAATTCCAGGTTTAATTGATACTCACATACATACAGAAAGTACAATGATGACTGTAAGTAATATGGCAAAAGCAATTATACCTCATGGTACTACAACAATTGCCTGTGATCCACATGAAATAGGAAATGTATTCGGTATTAAAGGTGTTGAATATATTTTAGAGAGTGGCAAAGAAACTCCTCTTAATGTTAATGTGTTGGCTCCATCTTGTATACCAGCAGTAGATGGTCTTGAAACTGCAGGTGCAGCATTCTATAAAGATGATGTAGAGCAGTTGTTAGCACTTGATGGAGTAGAAGGCCTTGGTGAAGTTATGGACTACCCTGGTGTAATTTCGAATAATGAAAGAATGAGTGGCATTTTAAATGCCGCAAAAGAAAATAACGTTTTTATTCAAGGTCATGCGCCATCTTTAGTTGGAAGAAAACTTTCAGCATATTTATCTCAAGGTGTTGAATCATGTCATGAGACAAGTTTTGCTGAAGAGGCTAGATATAAGTTAAGAGCAGGTATGACAGTGGAGTGTAGAGAAAGCTCAATTGTAAAAGACATCAAAATTTTAGCGCCTGTTATGAAAGAATTTAATTATCCTGAGACACTAACATTCTGTACTGATGATAGAGAACCTGATGATTTACTAAATGAAGGACATGTTGATCATGTAATTCGAACTGCAATAAAAGAGGGTATTCCGGCTATTGAAGCTATTAAAATAGCTACATATAATGCTGCTAATTTGTTAAGAAGAAATGATATTGGAAGTTTATCTCCTGGTAAAAGAGCTGATATTGTTTTAATTGATAATTTAGAATCATTTAATGTAGTAGATGTATATATTGCTGGTGAGCATGTTGCAAACCAAGGCAAATTATTGATTAAGTTAATAAGCAAAACATATCCAATTGAATCAATTAATTCTGTGAATTTAATAAATGGTGTCAGCATTGAGGATTTCAAAATATACACTGAAAGAGATAAAGTAAAAGTAAATACAATTAGCTATCAAGAAGATGTTCCCATTATAACAAAATTGAAGGAAATAGAATTTGAGACTAAAGACGGATATGTTGATTTAAGTGGTAGAGATGATGTTTTCACTATATCTGTATTTGAAAGACATGGTATAAATGGAAATAAAGCAACTGGATTGATGAAAGATCTAGGATTAAAACATGGTGCTATTGCTAGTACATTATCACATGATTCACATAACTTAATTGTAATTGGAAAAAATTATGATGATATGTTGCTTGCTGTGAATAAACTGCAGGAAACTGGTGGTGGAATGGTGTGTGTTCTTGATGGAAAAGTAGAAGCTATACTTGAATTCCCAATCGCTGGTTTGATATCTCCTGAATCAATTGAAACGTTAGCACCAAAAGTAAAAAAATTCAAAGAAACTGTTGAGAAATTTGGAATTCACAGTCCAAGTCCAATTATTCAAATTGCATCATTTTCATTACCTGTTATCCCTTTTGTAAGGTTAACAGATAGAGGATTGGTTGATGTTAATAAGCAAGAATTTATTCCGATTATAATAGAGTAGTAAAACACTCTATTTTTTTTCGGAGCTGAGTAAACGTTTACTGACTATAAGCATATATGTGCTTAAGTATATAAGGAGGTTAATTATGAAAGTTTTATTTGTAGGTGAGTCATGGGTAATTCACTCTACACATCAAAAGGGATTTGATGTATTTACAACTGTTAACTATGAAGAGGGTGGAACAAACTTCATTAAATCATTAGAAAGAAGTGGCTTTGATGTAGATTATATGCCGTGTCATGTTGCATCAAAATCTTTTCCAAATACAAAAGAAGCTCTTTCAAAGTATGATGCAGTAATCTTAAGTGATATTGGTAGCAACACTTTATTGCTACATGATGATACATTTATGCGTGGGAAAAAAACTAACAATGTTTTAACAGCAATCAAAGAATATGTTGAAGATGGTGGTGGTTTTGCAATGATGGGTGGTTATCTTTCATTCCAAGGAATTGATGCAAAAGCAAAATTTGCAGGTACTGCAATCGAGGAAATATTACCAGTTAAATTGATGGCTACTGATGACCGATTTGAGGCTCCTGAAGGAATTACTCCAACAATCACTAATCATTCACATGAAATTTTAAATGGTGTTTCAGGCGAATGGCCACACTTCCTTGGGTTTAATATACTTGAAAGTAAAGATGATGCAGAGATATTAGCAACATGTGGCAATCATACTTTTATGGCTGCTTGGGAATATGGAAAAGGTAGAACATTTGCGTTTGCAAGTGATATAGCACCACATTGGGGATCACCAGAATTTGTTGCATGGGAAAGTTATGATAAATTATTTGCAAATGCAATTAATTGGATAGCTAATAAATAGAATAGTGGAGGGAAACATGAAAAAATTATTAATAATTGTTTTAGTATTAAGTTTAATGGTATCTATGGTAGGTTGTGGGAATGCAGCTGATAATGGAACTGATGAAAAAGTAGAAACGAAAAAAGTTGGTTTAGTAACAGACTCAGGTACAATAGATGATAAGTCATTTAATCAAGGTGCATGGGAAGGTATTACAAAGGCAGCTGAAGAGCTTAATTTAGATAAGAAATACTTACAGCCAGATACAAAAACAACTGCTGATTATCTAATCAGTATTTCAAATCTAGTTGATGGTGATTATGGTTTAGTTGTAACTACAGGATTTATGTTTGCAGAAGCAATTACTGAAGCTCAAAATACTCATTCAGATACTCATTTTATCTTAGTTGATGCTGTTGTAGATGGAATTCAAGAAAATGTTACAGCAGTATTATTTGCTGAAGAAGAAGCTGGATTCTTAGCAGGTGTTGCAGCAGCCGTAGAAAATAAAACTGGAAAAGTTGGTTTTATTGGTGGAATGGAAATACCTCCCGTTCAAAAGTTTGGTTGGGGATTTGTAGCAGGTGTTGCATATGCTAATAATACATATGAAACAAATGTTGATGTTGCAGAATATATTTATGAAGGTAGTTTTGATAATGTACAAGGTGGAACAGCTTTAGCTGCAGGTATGTATGATAAAGGGATTGATATTATCTTTACAGCAGCTGGTGGTGTTGGTGGTGGTGCTATCAACGAAGCAAAAGCTAGAAAAACAGAAGGTGATGATGTTTATATTATCGGAGTTGACGTTGATCAATACGAGCATGGTTTAATGGATGATGGAAGTTCTGTTATTCTTACTTCAGCAATGAAGCGTGTTGATAATGTTGTTTACTCTCTAATTAAAGATTATGCTGAGGGAAATATCAAAGGTGGAGAAGTTGTTGTATTTGATGTTAAAGCTGGTGGTGTAGGACTACCTGAAAACAATCCTAATTTATCTGCTGATGCAATAACAAAGATTGAAGAAGCTACTAAGAATTTAGAAGAATCTAATATTAATGTACCAAACACTATTGAAGATTTAACTAATTTCTTAAATGAAAACAATTATAGTGGAAGTGAAGTTCAATACTAGAACTCAATAAAAATTGTGTGCGAAAGGGTTAATACCTTTTCGCTTGCACTTAGCTAAGGTGGTTAATATGTCTTTTATTATTGAAATGCTTAATGTATCCAAACATTTTACAGGAATCAAAGCTAATGATGAAGTAAATTTTACACTCAAGTCAGGAGAAATTCACGCGCTTCTAGGAGAGAATGGTGCAGGAAAATCTACATTAATGAGTGTATTGTTTGGATTATATCAAGCTGATGGTGGCGTAATCAAAATACGTGACAAAGTAATTACAATTGATAGTCCTAAAACAGCTTATAATCTTGGTATTGGAATGGTGCATCAACATTTTAAGCTTGTTCAAAAATTTAATGCTGTAAGAAATATTGTACTTGGAAACGAGCCAAGGAAATATGGTATCTTCTTAGATCTGAAAGTGGCTGAAGAAAAAGTAAGAAAGTTAAGTGAAAAATATAAATTAAAGATTGATTTTAATAAAAAAGTAGAAGATATGT